>JBAXBT010000252.1:0-2165 GCA_037141875.1 Candidatus Riflemargulisbacteria bacterium | reverse complement strand
GTTCGGCAACTAAATCTGCCCCACAGTCTTCACACTTCAACACACCTTCTTTATACTCATATAAACAATTAGGACAAAACATTTGACCTCCTATTTATTTATAATTACTCTACCATCTTTTATCTGAAGTTTATCAAGACAATACAACCCTAAAGCTTCAGCATATAATTCATGCTCAAACTTCAGTATTTTTTTCTGTAAAGATTCAGGAGTATCATCAGTAGCTACGGACACTGTTTTCTGCAATATTATTGGACCGGTATCAGTTCCGTAATCAACAAAATGAACCGTACACCCCGACACTTTAGCCCCTTGAGCAATCACAGCTTCATGAACATGCATGCCGTACATACCTGGGCCGCCAAAAGCTGGCAATAGCGCTGGGTGAACATTCATTATAACTCCATGAAAATTATCAAGAAATACTTTTGTCAAGATTCGCATATACCCAGCCAAACAAATAATATCTACAGAAAGTTCGTTCATTTTTTCAGCAAGGACTTTATCATATTCTTCAGAATTAATGTAATCCGACTGCTTCATATAAAGAGTTTTTATATTATGCTTTTTAGCGCGTTCCAAACCAAAAGCATCTTTTTTATTAGAAAAAACAACTTCTATCTTTCCGCCCTTTATCTCGCCTTTTTCTATAGCGTCAATTAAGGCTTGAAGATTTGTTCCACCACCAGACACAAATACCGCTATTCTTTTCATAAAACTCCTTGGTTTATATACTTTTCGGTATTTAAAAACATCTTTATGCATGTCAAATAATAGTAATTGTTACTTTTGTCTCCGCTCATATTGTCTTATTTGCTTAAGCATATTCTGAATCTTCAATTCTTTACTACCGTTTTTAGAATCAATTTCTGCAGCTTTAAACATATAAAATTTAGCATTAACAATATCATGAAGGGTAAAATATACACACCCTAAGTTATAATAATAATCTTTATCTGGGTTTATTTCAATAGATTTTTTATATGCTATTATTGCCTCTGGAACTCTTTTCTGCATAAAATAAATATTTCCAAGATTGTTAAACAGGGCTGCGTTATTACTATTATCCGAAGCTCTTTTCATATACTTTTCAGCTAAATCAAGGTCCCCTTTTATATAGTAAATATAAGACAAATCCATAAGTGCTGGTGTTAAATATGGGTCAACTAATAACATTTTATTATATTCAGCTACTGCCTCATCCTGTCTCCCCAAAGCTTTTAAGACAACACCTTTTTTATAATGCAAAAGCACATAGTTAGGGGCAAGCTTTTCAACGGCTTCAAATGTTTTCAGTGCAATTAAGCCGTTAAGTTCAGGATTGAAATCATAGTAAGCACTCGCCAGAAAATAATTTGCTGGAACATTGTTTTTATTATATAAAAGTGCTTGGCTATAGTCGTCTATTGCCGCTTGCCATTGTTTTGTCTCGGACAAAGAGATAGCACGCTTAAGATAAATATCAGAAATATGTATTGCAAATTGATAAGTCATAACTATTACAATAATTATAGGGACTAAGACAATTACAATTTTTCTCCAGCTATTAGCTAAGCTTACAAAAGCCACTTTTCTACCATTTAACAATGTGCCAGCAAAGACCGCAGCAAGCATTGCTGAAGTCCCATAATTAATATCTACGCCTGTTAAGTTTACTGCTATAAGTCCACAAAAAGCCGCATAATAGTCGCCCTTTTCAGGCTCTATTTTCTTAAGTATAATCCACAGAATGAAAAGAAGTATAGCAAGCCCTACAAGCCCATATTCTGCAGCAGTTTGTAATAGTATATTTTCTGGATAAGATACTTCATAACTATGCTTATATGATTGTTTTATTATTTCCACAGGTCTAAAAACTGGGAAAGCCACAGAGAAAGAACCTGGACCAGAGCCAAAAATAGGATTTAGAGCAATCAGTTTTGCAGTGCCAGTCCAAACATTAATTCTGAACTTCATAGAATCAGTATTATGAATTAGCATTATTGCTGCTAAACCAATGGCAATAACGGCAATGAGAACAGCTGCCATATTTTTTTTGATTTGAACCTTTAAAATAGTATTCAATTAATGGGATATTATTTAATAAATAATAATAAATATATTTAGTTTCAACATCTTTTTTATTTGATTTAAAATGTATTGTTGTTCCTCCAACATTATATTTA
>JBAXBT010000251.1:0-2184 GCA_037141875.1 Candidatus Riflemargulisbacteria bacterium | reverse complement strand
TTTCTTTACTTGATAAGTCACTAATTAAGTCAAAATGGATTTTTTTAAGATCCTGATAATCACTCCTATCTGCTCTTTGTAAGGCTTGTATATATTCATTACGAAAAACATTATTAATAAATAGTTCTTGTTCTGGCCAAAAAATAATCTTATTTATCTTCTGTTTTAAATAAACATTAGTCACTAATCTAGCCCACCGCCCATTACCGTTTTCGAAAGGATGAATATAAACAAGCTTTTGATGAATTCTTGCAGAAACCTCTACTGGATCCATTTTTGAAAGTTCCCAATAATCAAAATCTTTGATAAACTTTGCCAGCTCAATATCTATATAAATCTTATCTACTCCAACTGATTTATTACTTGTTCTTTTTTTGCCTGCCCAATCCCAAACTTTTGAAAACATTATTTTGTGTACTTTATATAAATAATTTCTTTCCATTAACACATTTAAAGGAATCTGTTTTAATAAAAAATTTGAAGTAGCAACAGTAATGTTTAAAAACTCAGCTTCATATAATTCTTTTAAACTACTTATATGTGATAATCTTAATCCAGAATAATCGTCAAGAGGTGTTGAACCATATGGTTCTTGGCCTTGTACCTTTACCATAAGCTACTGCGTTTGTTGTCTATAATTTCTTTTTTTAAGTCTTCTTTGCTCTGATTAATAATTTTCTTATTAGGTTTTTGAAGCTCCATGGCAGCATTAGAAACTGATTGTTTTACTAATTCTGAAACTTTTTTATCAACTAATCTCTCTAACATAATATCTATCTCTGTTTTAGGAACAAAAGAAATTAATAATTCACAATTAAGTGCATTTGCTGTTTTAGTCAAAGTTTCAATTGTTGGATTATTATCATTATTCTCAAGCCTAGAAACCATAATTTGTGTTGAGCCTATTCTTTTTGCAAGTTGTTTTTGGGTCATACCAAAAGCCTCACGAATTAGCTTAATTTGCTCACTCCAAGAGCCTAAAGATATTATCCACTTTGGCAAACATGAGATGTCTTTGAATCTTTCACTTATTTGTAATATTTTTAACTTTTCCATAAATACTATTATATATATTAAAAGATATTTTTCAACTACATAAATATAACTTTAAAGTATTAGAAAATGTATATTTGGCATGATTTAGTTGATATAACGATTAATGGTTGAGGGGTAAATGGGATAGCGGAAAGTAACTAGTGACGGGTGACGGGTAACAGGCAAAACAAAGTGACTTGTAACGTGAAATTAGTGACTGGCAAATGCATTAACTCGTAACTGGTCACTTGTCACTTGTTACTGGTCACTTATTTACTCTAACATCTTATCAGTTAAAGGTGGTAAATAATTCTCAGATGAAATAACTTTTTTACCTGTTTTTTCTTCAAAATCTAACCTTGCTTTCTTTGCAACTTTACCGCCAGATTTACCAGCCTTGATATTCTCTTCCATACCATTTGCTTCTATGTTTTCAGCTATATTTCTGGTGGTAAGTTCTGCTAATGCTGTAAAAATAAGTTCTGCTTCTGTCATATGATCTCTTAAATTCTGACTTTTAAGTCCCTTCATATTTTTATGATTCTTTACTGAAACATCAGCCCATTCTTGATGTATTATATTCGTAAGAATCGCATATTCTTTTTCATTTTTAATATCATGATCACTCCAGTAATCAGTCAGCTTATTTCTGGTCTCTTGCCCCATCATTCTTTGTTGTATCCATTTTTCACTTCGACCGTGTTGCTGCCAGTATTCACGAGCTCTGTCGAGAGATCTTGCAGGGTCGCTCATATCTTGCAAACGCTCATATCCCACCTTAGATAACCAAAGCTTAATCGGTTCAGCTTTTGGAGACGGCACAGACTGTATTAATCGAAACAATGTTTCTACGTCAGCTACATCTGTTAAATACTTCTTACCATCTGAAGCAGTTAGTTTCAGTTGACTACAGTTTGTAGCCACCTCACTTCCTTCTTTTTTTAATCTTGTTTTTAATACACTCCAATATTTTCTTGACCGCTGAAAATCAGGTTGATCTAATAAAACTCTTATAATATCTATAACTGAAAAGAACCAAGTCTCTTTTTCTTCATCATAATGCCTTCTGATTTTATAGTTTTCAAAAATTGCTAATGATTTTTCCATACGATTCCATCCTTTGTTAAAATTATAACGATTAATGGTTGA
>JBAXBT010000250.1:0-2186 GCA_037141875.1 Candidatus Riflemargulisbacteria bacterium | reverse complement strand
TTTTCTCTTCGATTCTCATATATACATCCAACTTATGCACCTCCGAATTCATATTCTCTTAATTCCTATAGACTTTATAGGATATATAATAATACTATAAAAAATCATTGTCAACATGCATATTGAAATATTTATTAGATAGTTTTTCTCCTATCCATAATAAAAGGAATTCTATTTGATTAAATCGCGAATAACTTCACCAGCTATAATCAAGCCAGCAACAGAAGGAACAAAAGAAATACTCCCTGGTATTTGATGTTTGACAGTACAGTGCTTAGAGCTCCCCTCTGGACAAACACAGTTGTTCTTACAACTCAAATGCTCAAGATTTAACGGTTTAAGGGGTGTTTCTTTAGTGTACAAAACTTTTAAAGATGGAACACCTCTATCCTTCAACATTTTTCTTACAACTCTAGCTAAAGGACAAATAGATGTTTGATAAATATCAGTTACTTCCAGTTGCGTAGGATCCATCTTATTTCCAGTTCCCATACAACTTATCATTTTAATACCCATGTTATGAGCTTTTACTGCTAAATCAACTTTAGCTGTTACATTATCTATTGCATCAATAATATAATCATATTTCATATTGAGGGTATCGGCTGAATTCTCTGGTTTATAAAATACTTGATGAATTGTTACTTGAGCATTCTGATTAATATCTAAAACCCTTTGCCTCATAGCTTCAACCTTAGGCATACCTAATGTTTTATGAGTCGCTTGCAGTTGACGATTTAGATTAGTGATACAAATAGTATCGTCATCAACTAAAACAAGATGGCCAACTCCAGCACGTGCAAGAGCTTCCACTGCAAAGGAACCTACTCCACCAATACCATAAACGATTACAGTAGCTGAGTGTAGCTTTTGCAATCCTTCTTGGCCAATAAGTAACTCTGTTCTTGAAAATTGATTCACGTTGCCACATTTCTATAATTAATTTATAGAAATTATATCATTTAAGGTTACTTACCATAAGTAACATATCTACAATTCTATTCGCATAACCCTATTCATTGTCAACTCAAATAGAAAATCCAAATTGATCTTTTTAATTCCTATCAGTCCAGCACCTTCAGGTGTTGGACTGCTCCCCGATTCGGGGAGCCAATTAAGCCTTCCCAATTTGGGAAGGTAGCTCAGCTTTGCTGAGACGGAAGGGAATATTTAAGGATTTGGAATTATTCGATGTATTTGTCATTTGAGTTTTGACATTTGTCATTGTTTTCACAACCCTTTTCCCTTGAACTTTTTCCTTTTTCCTTTATCATTACTACATGGCAAATAAAACTTATACATTAATCACTGGTGGATCCTGCGGTATCGGATTAGCTTTAGCTAATAAATTTGCAAGTCTTGGACATAATCTAATACTCGTTGCGCGCACCAAAGAAACCCTTGAGGAAACTGCTAAGCAATTAAAAAAAACATATTCCATTGATATCCTAACTATTGCCGAAGATTTAGCTGTTGCGAATTCAGCAATAAATGTTTTTAACGAATGCCAAAAACAAAAATTAAAAGTAGAAATACTTATCAATAATGCCGGATTTGGCAATTATGGATTCTTTGCTTACACCAACGCAGAAACAGATCTTGAATTAATTGCTGTTAATATAACAACCCTAACTCATATGACCAAACTTTTCCTACCAGAAATGATAAATAGTAAATCAGGCAAAATATTAAATGTAGGCTCTATGGCTGCCTTTTTCCCTGGACCATTCATGGATACTTACTTTGCTAGCAAAACATACGTTTTAAGCTTTTCTGAGGGCTTACATGAGGAAGTTAGGAAGTTAGGCATAACCGTGAGTTGTCTTTGTCCTGGTCCTACAGAAAGCAACTTTGGCAAACGCGCTAACTACAAGTTTCAATCACACAACAAAATAAAAATGACAGCTAAGGATGTTGCTGAAATAACCTATAAAAAAATGATGAAAGGCAAAACCCTAATCATCCCTGGATGGAGAAACACGCTACTCTACTTTATTAGCAAATTTATACCAAGATCACTGATGCCAAGAGTGGTGAAATACTACAGTGGATTCAAAGACTATAAAATTGAGTGTGAGTAGTCTTTTACAACTGATACACTGCAAACACTAATGCTCCTACCATGAATACTGCATATAAAAAGATCATTTGTATGCCCATCTGGTCTTTGTCTTCATCACTGCTTG
>JBAXBT010000249.1:0-2193 GCA_037141875.1 Candidatus Riflemargulisbacteria bacterium | reverse complement strand
CAAGCATTTCTGTCTAAACTAAACAATCAATTCAAGAACAAACCTCTTGAAACTACTAACCTCTAGTTAATTTACGATACTTGATTCTATGCGGTTGGTCATTGCCTGTACGCTTCTTTTTATCTTCTGCATACTCAGAATAATTGCCTTCAAACCAAACAACCTTACTATCTCCCTCAAACGCTAAAATATGTGTTGCAATACGATCTAAGAACCAACGGTCATGGCTTATAACTACAGCACAACCAGCAAAATTTTCTAAAGCATCTTCTAACGCTCTTATTGTATTAACATCCAAATCATTGGTAGGTTCATCTAGCAAAATAACGTTTGAGCCAGACTTAAGCAGTTTTGCCAAATGTACCCTGTTACGTTCTCCCCCAGATATTTGCCCAACTTTCTTTTGTTGGTCTGTCCCTGAAAAGTTAAACCTTGAAACATAGGCACGTGAATTGATTTCACGCTTACCCATTTGAATAACTTCTTGTGATTCTGAAATAACTTCCCAGATGCTTTTACTCGGATCGAGGTCATCTCGAGACTGATCAACATAGGCTAGCTCTACTGTCTCTCCTACTTTTATCGTACCAGAATCAGGTTTCTCTGCTCCAATAATCATTCTAAAAAGTGTTGTCTTTCCAGCTCCATTTGGACCGATTACACCAACAATCCCTCCAGGTGGAAGAACAAAATCCATATTCTCTACTAATAATCTATCTCCATAACCCTTACACACATTTTTAACCTCTATGACACTGGTTCCAAGCTTTCTGCCTGTCGGTATAAATATTTCCAAATCATTTGACCTTTTCTCTTGTTCGTCAGCAAGTAAGGTTTCATATGCTTTAATATGCGCCTTTGCCTTAACCTGACGACCTTTAGGCGTCATCCTTATCCATTCCAACTCTCTCTTAAGAGTTTTTTGTCTCTCAGATTCTGACTTTTCTTCATTCTGTAATCTTTTCTGCTTTTGCTCTAACCAAGAAGAATAATTACCTTTCCAAGGGATGCCTTCTCCTCTATCGAGTTCCAATATCCAACCAGCAACGTTATCCAGAAAATAACGGTCATGAGTTACTGCAATAACGGTACCTTCATAACGCTGAAGGTGTTGCTCAAGCCAATCAACTGTCTCTGCATCTAAATGATTTGTAGGCTCATCTAATAACAATACATCAGGCTTTTGCAGTAAGAGTCTACAAAGTGCAACTCGTCTTAACTCACCACCAGATAACACTTTTATAAGAGTATCACCTTCAGGACAACGCAAGGAATCCATAGCCATCTCGAGTTTAGAATCTATATCCCAAGCATCTTTAGCATCTAACTTCTCTTGCACTTTTCCTTGTTTTTCAAGTAATTTATCCATCTCTTCATCGGACATAGGCTCAGAGAATTTATCATTTATCGCATTATATTCTTTCATTAAATCAACTAGTTCCTGCATGCCTTGTTCAACTACTTGTTTTACAGTCATATTTGGGTCAAGCTTAGGTTCCTGCTCCAAATAACCTATAGTATAACCAGGAGTAAGCGAAATCTTTCCTTGAAAGTCCTGATCTGTGCCAGCCAGTATCCTCAGTAGTGTACTTTTACCTGAACCATTTAGACCTAGTACGCCGATTTTTGCTCCATAAAAATACGAAAGCGAAATATCTTTAATTATTGGTTTCTTATCATAAAACTTACATACCTTATACATTGAATATATTATTTTATTTATTTCATCTGCCATAATGCACTCCCTTAACCTTTTTAATAATTATAAAGCGAAATATTGATTTGTGGCTACTTTGATTTATTAAACTGTATTTTTGAATGTCATCCCTGTACAAGTTAAGTAATTCGTTGACGAAATGTCATCCCGGACTCCGATCCGGGATCCAGGCTTACAGTTTATTTAAATATTGAAGTAGCTCGTTTACTATTATAAGCTTAAATTAGGGACTATTTATTAGTCTATATTCAATTAATAATCTACTTAATGTTTTGTAATGGTCAAATTTAATATATGACTGGATCCTGAATCAAGTTCAGGATGACAAAACGCAAAACTACCGCACACTATTGCTTACAACTAATACCGAATCTCTATTTCTTTCTAACACCTCTAACTTCTCGTTACCTTTAAGTCTAGCTAAGCTCTGAGGGTCTAAAACTAAAATGATATTAGAAGTTATAAGCTCTTCCATC
>JBAXBT010000248.1:0-2194 GCA_037141875.1 Candidatus Riflemargulisbacteria bacterium | reverse complement strand
GTAGATCCTGCTAAAGAAGCAAGCCATTTAGCTAAAGATGCAATAATTGTTCTTCCAGTTTCCAAGGAAACAGACGGGTTTGGCAGCTTGGCTGAGATTGGGTGGGCAATTTTAGGAGCTATGCTTAGAGGCCAGCATGTTGGTGTTTTTGTAGAACTTGACGGAGAAATGTCCGATGCAGGAAAAAGAACAAGATTATTAAGTCTCAAATTTCTATCTGCCTTACAAAATAAATACCCTATATTCAGAATATTTAGTAAGATGCAAAATCTAGCAAATTGGACTGTTTTCAAAGCCGAAGAAACCAAACTATTCGCTCAGAGCGAATTAAGTAACACTACTAACATACAATTAACCCATCCACCTCTTGAAAACAGAATCACTATTGTAGGTACCTCCTCGCAAGAAGTAAGCAAAAAAACAGAATTAATAAAATTACTTAATGCCAAAAATATGCCTATATATGATTCTTATATTAAAAACTGGGATGATAATATGGAACAAAATATCGATAATGAATTAAAGCATAAAAGGCATGACAAGGTAATCTTATCGATAATAACCGGAGATACCGAAGGATTTGGCTCCTTAGCAGAAAGCGGGCTATTAGCCTTAAACGCAATGATTACCGGACAGGCTTATGGATTATATATTGAAGATCATCCCAGCCCGCCAAATTCAGCTACTAACAGAACGAGAACTTTAGTTAAGGCACATATCGCCAAACTAAATCAACAATTTCCGAATACAGTTTTCCTAGCTAATTCCATGGAAGAATTAGCTGCTTTTGCAGTTGCTAATATACAATAATAATACTTCTTATCAGTGGAAATTTGTCTCTCTCTGGCTCTTCGAGACATCTCCCTCAACTTGCGAAAAAAACAAATATTTTGACATATGCTATATGTACCCTTTGAATTCGACTATCCTATTTTGCTAGACTCTAATTAGTTTAATAAAGGAGGTAATATCATGACTAATGTAAAAAGTGCTGGAGAAGTTTATAAGTGCAAACTATGCGGAAATGTTGTTGAAGTTAAGAAAGTCGGTGGAGGAGAACTTGTCTGCTGTGGACAAGTAATGGAAAAACAATAATTAATAAATCTCAGGGATAAATCTCTGAGATTCCTTGGGTGGACGCTTATATTCTTTTGGAGGCATAACTCTTTCAGACAAAACAATTGGAGCTGGAGTTAAATCCTTATAAGGTATCATAGACAATAGATGTGAGATACAATTTAAACGAGCTTTCTTTTTATTATCAGCGTCTACTACAAACCAAGGAGACTCATCTGTATCAGAAAACACAAACATTTCATCTTTGGCCTTAGAATATTCCACCCATTTATTCCTAGACTCAAGATCCATTGGACTAAGCTTCCATCGTCTTGCAGGATCATTTAACCTAGACTGAAACCTCTTTTCTTGTTCTTTATCACTTACAGAAAACCAATACTTAATAAGAATTATCCCAGACCTTATTAATAAACTTTCAAACTCTGGACAAGATATTTTGAATTCCTCATATTGCTCATCAGTACAAAATCCCATAACACGCTCTACTCCTGCTCGGTTATACCAACTACGGTCAAAAAGCATCATCTCTCCACCTGCTGGCAGTTCTGCTATATATCTTTGGAAATACCATTGTGTACTTTCTTTTGCTGTTGGGGTTCCAAGCGCCACTACTTTACATATACGAGGATTAAGACACTCTGTAATACGCTTAATTACGCCACCTTTTCCAGCTGCATCTCTTCCTTCAAATAAGACTATTACTTTAAGTTGTTTCTCTTTAATCCAAGCTTGAAGTTTAACTAACTCAAGCTGTAACCGTTCAAGGTCTTTTTCATATACCTTATCGGTTAATTCTTGCATATTTTTTGAGCTTTCCATTAGCTCCATTATACATTTATAATAATCTACATCAAGACTCTGCGCTGCGGTGGTGGAATTGGTAGACACGCTAGACTCAGAATCTAGTGGGCATTAGCCTGTGCTGGTTCAAATCCAGTTCGCAGCACCAAATGGTCGCTTAACACGAACTAAAATCCAGTGAGCAAAGGGGCTAGAGGCTAAAATCGTGTTCGACTTTTTAGTTGGAAATTTTTGCTGGGAATGCAACTTTTTATAGAAACCTGAAACCTGTTAGTTTGTATTGTGAGATAGCAGGTTTATGGTGGAATCTCGAACT
>JBAXBT010000247.1:0-2206 GCA_037141875.1 Candidatus Riflemargulisbacteria bacterium | reverse complement strand
CTCGTCAGAGCCTAACAACAGCCCTTATTGTGAGGGTTGTTTGTTTATTAGGAGACACCATGAGCCGTGCTGAAAATCGTCATCATAAGGAACGGGTTATTAAGAACCGCATCAGAAAGATTAAAGTTAAGTGGACTTCCTCAGCTATGAATGATCCTGAGTGGGTATTAAAGCAGGCTCAAAAGAAAGATAATCCTTTTACCAGATGTTCTTGTGAGATGTGCCAGAACAGTATTCAGGAACACAGTGAAAACAAGCGTGATAGGAAGGCTGCTAAGCACTCTATTAAAGGAGAGGACTTGGAGGATTAATATGACTGGCCCAAGAAAAAACTATACAAAGAAAGCAGACAGGATTAAACTTTACCTGGAGCAGATTAACAAGCTACGAATTGCTAATATATCTATGCGAGAGGATTTAATGGTTGAGGCGGTTCATAAACTGATTGACCTCAACCGCAGATTTGAGCGAGAGGATAACCCAAAATGGCTATGAAATGGTATGAAGTAGTATATGAGACAATAATTAGATGGTGCTGTGCTATTTCAAGTAGATTTTAGTCAACACTATCCGATATAATAAATACAGCGATGTGGCTCAGTGGTTGACGGCAGAGGACTTTGACTCCTCCAGATAATTTCTCGCATTGGTTCGAATCCAATCATCGCTTCCATATTCGTAAGGTAATACATAATTACCCAACCAATTAAAGTATAGTTTTATACAAGGGCTGAATAACAACAGTCCTTGAATAAGATTATAGGAGGGCGTATGAAATGTAAAGTTTTACACCTTCCCACAGGACAATATATGTATTGGGATACAGATTTTCCCAGTAGTTACGAATATTTTTACAGTCAGTATGAAGTTGACTATCGCTACGGTAGAGATAAGTCTTATCTAAATATATTTAAGTCAAAAGCAGATGCTTTAAAATACATAAGATGCTGGGTTAAGCACGATGACTTAACTAGCTTTGAATGGGATACAGAAGGAACAGAAATACCAATATTAGTAAAACACTTTTTAATGGTGGAGGCTGAAGATGTATAAAATTCTATGTCTTACAACTGGCTCAAATATTAGATGGCCTAGGGATTATCAGTATCCTACACAAAAGATGATACCAAACGATATTGTATGTGATATAGCACATTTCAGGGATACGGCTTTCCAACAAGGTATTATCTACTTTAATACTAAAGAACACGCTGACTGGTTTGTTCGTAGGAGACTATCTTGGAACCCAAGACGGACTGATCAGGATAAGCTATCATTTATGAACGCTGTATTTAAGGCGTCAGAAATGGCAGACGTTCACTTTTCTAAGAAGCACCAGTTTCTTGTACAAGAATGTTGAATTAATTAATAGACAGGAAGTTAATACAATGAATAGTGGAATCTATATAATTACAACACCAACTATAAATGATAAGTTTTATATAGGATCAGCAAAAAGTATATCATCAAGATGGCAATTTCATTTATCACAATTTAAAAGAAATATACATCCAAATATTCATTTACAAAATACCGTGAACAAATATGGATTAGATATATTAGAGTTTAAGGTTTTGTTTTACTGTGAAATAAAAGATTTAATTTTCTTTGAGCAAAGAGCAATTGATATTTACAGCCCTAAATATAATATATGTAAAATTGCTGGTTCTTGTTTAGGCAGAAAACACTCAGAAGAAACTAAAATAAAAATATCAAATAGCCATAAAGGTATACCTGGTAAGCCGCATACAGAAGATACTAAAGAGAGGATATCAGCTAAGAAATTGGGTGTTCTAAAGTCAGATGAGACTAAAGCTAAAATGAGTAATGCCCAAAGGGGTAAAGTTATTTCAGAAGAAACTAGAAAAAAGATAAGCGAACTGAAAAAGGGTAATAAGAATATGCTTGGTAAAACTCATTCAGATGAGACAAAAAAGAAGTGGAGTGAGGACAGAAAGGGTAGTCCAGGTCCAAACAAAGGTAAAACTTTCTCCGAGGAAGTGAGAAAGAGAATGAGCGAAGCTCAAATGGGTAAAACAATACCACAAGAAACCAGAGATAAGATACAAGCAGCTTTAAAAGGTAAACCACGGTCAGAAGAAGTTAAAAAAAAGATTAGTGAAACTAAACAGCGCAATAAATTAAAGGATGGTTAACATGGTTAAGGTTAGACGCCTTGTTTACCTCCCTGATCCAACTATAAAGT
>JBAXBT010000246.1:0-2212 GCA_037141875.1 Candidatus Riflemargulisbacteria bacterium | reverse complement strand
GATGAAGAAATTGCAGCAGGTGGTCATACTGAGGCACAAGGAAGAATCCTTGGCGCCCTTATATATAAAGTTTCAGATGCTCATCGCAAAGAGGCTATAGATGCAATTACAGGAGTGAGGACCGATACAAGAAAGAAGAACGAAGTTGTACCTAGACTTGCCAACCTTGAAGAGAGAATTCAAAATATAATTCCAGGGTATAAGCTTAACATAATGAGTGGCTACAGAGATTTTGCATATAACAAGGGCGTAGGAGGAGCAAAAGGTAGCAAACATATGGAAGGCATTGCCGCTGATATATTAATTCCAAAAGGAATGTCGCAACAAGTATTTATTGAGTTAGCTAAACAGGCAGGATTTACGGGGATTGGGACTTACGGTACTTTTACTCATGTTGATTTAGGGCCTGAGCGACATTGGAATGGATAGATATTATATTTGGCTGTTATATTAGCTAGCCTTCACTATATAATTTTTTCTAAATATAACAACTATATATACAATAATGTTTAAAATGACATTTTTGTGGGCATTATATAGTTAAAGGGGAGATGTTTTATGTCACCAACAGTTACTACTCGTCCATATCTAGCACCACCAATGCAGAAAGTTGCTTCGGCCACTACAGAGACCTCAGCATCAAATCCAGTTAAACCTTTTCAGGATGCTGGTGGAACTTTGAGTAATGCAGTATTTGCACCACCTTATATTAATGCTTTAAATATTCCACAAGTCAGCACTAACAAACAATTGGCAAAAACAGGTATGGATACAATAGTTTCTGGTAAGCCAGGGGCAAATGTTCAGGCTTTTTTATCAGAAAAGATAAGTGGTTTTGACGGTGGAGACAGAAGTACATGGAAAGAATGGGGCAATGATTTTTTGAAAGCTTTTTGTGCAGATAATGGGATTGATTACAACACATTGCTTCCACAAGAGAAAGAAGAGATTATTGAGGAATTGCAGGGACGGATAAGTGCAACATGGCAAGATAGTTTGTTTGGTCCTGATACTTTAAAGAAATTAGCAGATTTAGTTGTTACTGCTAATCCAAAGTTTTTGGATAATTTGAAGATGGGGATGAGTTCAGACAAAATAAAGGTATTTGATACTAACTGGCAAAAAATTATAGACTTTTATAATGAGATTTCAGCAAAATGGAATTTGCCAGAAGATTATAATCCGAAAGCTTTAGTAGGTTTTGAAACATCATCAAAAGATATGGGTAATCAGCTAGCTGATGCTGCACTAGTAGTTGATCGGCAAATGTCAGGTACTGGTCGTTGCAAAAAGGGAGTAAGACTTGCTTTTGAGGCTATTGGATTAGATACAATCGAGGGTTTATCGGCCTATATGGCTGCACCGCAACTTGCAAAAAGAACTAATGATTTTGCTGAAGTTAAAGTTAGCAGGGAGCAGTTGCTACAATTACCTCGTGGATCTGTAATTGTTTGGAATAGTAGCTCAGGAAACGAGCATGGACATATAGAGATTTCGCAAGGCAATGGTACGGCAACAAGTGATTATACAGGGAATATTAATATAAGAAACCCAGTAAGTTACAGGGTTTTTGTTCCAAATAGATAATTGGTTTATAGTTTATAGTTATTGTTGGAATTAATACAAAAATATCAATAATCTTATTCTTAATGACTCTGTGTTTTTCTGAATCTTATTTTATGCAACTCTGGTAGAAGAAGTGTTCTTATCATTACTTGCTAGTCTAACAACTTTATCTGATATTCTATCTCTTGCTGTTGGTTTTTCTAAAACAACGCTATCTTTATTTCTTGACGGTGAAGCATCGTATCTATAAACTTCTCCTTCAAATTTTAAGAAGAATACAACGTGAACACCTCTCAATACCGTAACATATACTCCATTTTCCCATTCTTTTGGGTTGGAACTTGGAGGATAAACCATATCTGCGTTGCCACTTTTCGAATAATCATTAATAGCATTTCCAAAATCTTCATATTTTTTATGACTAAAGAAATCTAAAAACTTTGAGTAAATACCTTTATTTGTAGACATTTTTGCTACCTCATACACTAATTGCTGACAGTCCATTCTTAGAACTCCTTGTTTATATGTAGTGTTTATATATTGAAGATTAGGTGGTAAATCATCTAGAGTCGTGTTGTATTCAATTCCTGAATAGGCTTTAAGGATGTTTAATAGGTCCTTTTGTTTGCCTGTAGCATGTGTTGAT
>JBAXBT010000245.1:0-2228 GCA_037141875.1 Candidatus Riflemargulisbacteria bacterium | reverse complement strand
ACCTATTAACTTAACTCTATCTTTCAGTGTTTCAAAAGCAATAATCCCCTTAGCAAAAGCATCATCCATTACTATTGAAGTTTGTTTTTCATCTATACGCCCATTCTCATCCATAATTTTCAAATCATCTGTAATAACACCTTTAATTCTTCCAGCATTCATGACTTGTCTTAGTTGTGATGATTTAGTGTCTTTATTAATTACACCCTTTAATATAGTATCTGCATACTCCATTGCTTTCTTGCCAATGCTGATATAAATCTTTTCATCTTTCGCAGCCACTACTTCTTTTTTTTCTAATAATGCCTTAACCTTATCACCAACAACTTCAACCTTATCACTATGTAATTTTGCAAAAAGGTTCATAATTGCTTCATCTCTTTGATTAATGTGCTGTGCTGTAAGTGATTCTTTTCTATTATCACTTAATAATTCTAAAATAACTTTCGCGGTTTGTTCATTGTCTTGTTTACCCTGAGCATAACTTAATAAAAAGAAAAGCATTCTTGTACTAATCTTTGAAATATCTTCTTCCATTTTCTCTAAAGGCAATAATGGCTTCATCTCATCAAGTAACTCTGTTTTTTTAGTATCAAGGAAGTCATTTAATTTTGTTTCTAATTGTAAAAATCTAAGTTCCTCTACCTGATAATTTTGTAATTTAATACCACTAAGTACTTCTTTATATTTACCAAAAGCTTCTTTTTCACCAATTGCATATGCTATCTTGGATTTTAGAGTAAATAATGAAAAATATAACCCCTCATCTTCATTGCCTATCCAACTCTTAGCAGACTCAGGATTAATTGTATTTATACTTTCACGGACTGAATCAAAAAGTTTTTTATCGTCTGTTTTGCTATATTTTTCATTCAAAACATTAAGTTTAAGATACTCAGCAACATGCGGTTCAAGCTTGTTTACATTATCCTCTATAAATTTTTCTACTTCCGTAAAGTTTTCACTATTTACGGCTTTTTTTAATAGATTTAAAGCTAATTCTACAACCAATTTTTGTTCAGCGACTAGTTGATCTTTCTTTACTATCAAATGTCCAAAAACCTCTGGATTAAAATAAAACTGAGCTGGATAAGTATCTCCATAATTATGTTTTCTGGTATAAGCCAAAAAATCACGCTCACTTATTTGACCTTCACTCTTTATGTTCTTATTATCAAGATACTTCATCTTGAAAGTAAATAATCCTGTTTTTTCATCTCTAACAAAACTAACTTCACCTGGACTTCCAGCAAATCCAGCACCTTTATTATTAGCAACATGACTTCCATAAGAATATATCTCTATGGGACCTCCAAAAAGCTTTTGACGATTATCCGTATACTCAGAGCCCCTCCCTACTGTAAGATTATTTAGCAACTTTATGTTTTTCATTATTGCATCAACAGCTATCACTTTTCCTTCCAGTTTCTGTGTTAATAAATCAAAGTAACCAGCAGAAATCTTAAGAAATCTCTCGTTATTTGCGAAAGTGTCCCTGTCTAACATATTTGAATTTGGATTACCTGTAACAGTCTTATTCATAAAATAATCTTTTAGGTTCGAAGATACAGTTATAATATCATTATCCACATTATTTTTATCTAAACTATTAAGAATACTAAATAGCCACATAGTCATGCCCTCATTCATCTGAGTTAAATCAAGGCGCATCTTCACAAAAACAGGGTCTTTAGGATTAAAATACTTAAGACAATTCTTAATTACATTCAAATTTGCATTACCATCTGTCTCAATCGCAAGTCTTCTAATTGCTAAATTTAAAACAAAACTACTAGCAATCGTTTCGGTACCTTTGTCATCAAGATCCTTTAATAAAAGGTCTAATAATAATATTTGCTGAGCTACTGGTAATTCTGATAATTTTGGAAAAAAATCTCCTGCTTGAGCTTTAATTGTAGTCTTATTTTCGATTTTACTTGTATCAATAAATCGTTTAATAACATCATATTGTACTTGTGCATCTGTTGATAATTTTTCTGCAACAGCTATTTGTTTTATATCACCAGCACCTATTGGGGCTGAGGCTGAGGGGATTCCCTCTCCGGTTGCACCACTCGATGATTCTGGCCGTTTTGGGGTAATTGGTTGACCAGGTACTACCGGTCTACTTCTTCCAACATCTGAAACTGGTTCTGCCATTTATGCTCCCTCAAATCTTTATGCCTTATTAATATATCGTACAAATAAAAAATAATTCCACGTTAATT
>JBAXBT010000244.1:0-2248 GCA_037141875.1 Candidatus Riflemargulisbacteria bacterium | reverse complement strand
AAGGCTGTTTACTAAAATTACTATTAAACAAAAAAACTGTTAATACCATATACGCAATAAAGCCAACTACAACTAGTATCTGAACTAAAGATGTTTTTTGAATAGCTTGCTTTGCTTTCACCTCACAAACTTCACCTGGACAGTATTGAACTTTATCTTTGAAAAAAAGAGGATAAAATTTGCAACCCAAACAAATCCCGAAGGCCGCTTCAAAAAATAAGAATATTAAACAAATCATACAAATAATTCCGGTTATAGGGCTATATCCATTTATAAGAACTAAATGAATAAACATAATAACAGCTAGAATATTGCCAATAATCCAGGCAAACTTCTTTTGTGGAGCGCCCACATACTCTGGAGTCTGATTACGAACAATCAATCTCCCTAATATTAAAGTTGGCGAAAACCTTGGGCTAATAAAAACTCGAACTATCATGTCCGTAAAAAATAATACTATAGCGTACTTGAGCATTGTAAAATTATGCATTTGACCGGCTTGTTGTATTGAAGCAAACATCAAAAGAAAAAGTATACCAGCAGCTGCACGTATTTCACGTTCATTTAAAACCGGAATATTATATCCTTCTACGTCTTCTCCGAATTTGAATATTTTTTTCATGATTTACTCCTTTTCATTTAAATATAGCAATTATTATATTATCAAAACTTGATTACAAATAATAGTGGATTAGTTATTTTATGGGGGTCAAATAATGGGTTTTGTAAAAAATGAAATTACTCTTCAGCAAGAGTTATATTATGTTTAACCAACTCTCTTCTTATTAAAGCAGATGAAATGTTTAATGCCTTAATTCTTCTTAAAAGTAAGGTTTGCTGAGACGAGCATTCTTTTAACTTTGGCAGAACTTTGTCACACTTACCAATAGTTGAATCTATCGCCCTAATAGCCTCATCCAACTCTTCCTTCGTCAATACAGTTAAGTCTATTTCAAATTTTTCCATAACTAAATTTTAACATAAAAGTTCAACTTTTGTGTTTGGTAAACTTTCCCAAATAATAAATCCTGCATAAAGGATGTTTAAAGTTCTAATTACTGTGGTCGCTTCCTGGACGACAATAGCCCCTACATATTCAGAGAAACAGGATATTTTGTCAAAAAATTATTAGACAGCTTGTGAGGTCCAAGTCGAAATATAGGTAAACTTTTCATGGGCAATGACGGTTGAAAGCATTTCCCATTTACCTAATAATCCTTTTGTCTGTGCGGCCCAAGTGATGTGCGCCATCGCGATTCCCATATCGATGTTTTGCATATGCACGTGCTCGAAGCGGTTATTGTAAGGAAAGTCTTCATCTAGATAGAGATGCAAAGCATTATCTGTCAGCAGTATTCTCCACGGTTGTTTGTTAGAGGCAGAGGGAGCTTGTCGGACGGCTTCCAGAAGGACATGACGGGGATTGGCTTCATCGTACGAAAGCTGCTTTGTAAAAGACTCAGCAAAAAAAAGAGTATTGAAGGGGCGGCGTTTGTCGCCATCAACCGCTTTACGAATCATCTTGTCGCGGAGCGTCGTCCTTGGAGACGCATACCCTAAGGGAGTAACCGCTGCAATGATTTCCTCTGGAACGATGTGACATAGTTCTGCAAACGTACTTCGGTTCAAGTATCCACCGAGCCAGCAACTACCAAGACCCAGAGAGGTAGCCTTTAAAACAGCAGTTTCCATGCAGAACCCAAAGTCCTCATCGACATGTTCTGCTGGCCTCGAAATGCCTACAAGGTAGCTTTTCGCACCTTTGATAGCACCATAGGTACCAAGTGACTTCATGGAACTAGGGTCAAACCCACGGGCATCGACAATCTGGAAGCGAATCGTGTTTCCGAAGGGTCCAGTAACGTGGTCAGAGGCAAAAGAAAGTAGTTGATCAAGCACGTCTGAGGCTACTAGAGAATTATTGTAAGAACGCACTGATCGACGGGCTTTAATTGTTTCAAGAATGGAGGATTCGAAGGTATGCATACGGTATTATGCCCACATTGAGACAAGGAATCAAGTAATATTATAGGAAAGCAAAGCCAAAGGACGTCGAGGGAGCTTGCCCCTTGAAAATTATCTGGAATCAGCCAGGAAAAATGGGGTGACTGATGGGGTTTGAACCCACGACAACCGGAACCACAATCCGGGGCTCTACCAACTGAGCTACAGCCACCATATATATATTGACCACAGTTATGTGGCCTGCCACTCTAAGCTCTTTTGTTTCACAAAAGGCAAAGTGTGG
>JBAXBT010000243.1:0-2298 GCA_037141875.1 Candidatus Riflemargulisbacteria bacterium | reverse complement strand
TAAAGACAATTTAATTATTCAGTTATAGCTTAAACCACCTTATACTAGCTATAATTTTTTGATAAGAGAAATCTTAGTCAACCTATCATCCAACAACCTTTTTCTCCGTCCACTGCATAATCACCTGCTTGTCCTGTTCTATGAAGTCATCAATCATCGCTTGCTTAGAAACCCACACACTCCTTAAAATCAAACCTGTTAAACCAAGCAAAAAAAGGATTATCATCATATAAAAAAGCAAATATCCCTTTCTCATTTACCTTCTCCTAAAATGACCAAGCGCTTAACTATCATGCCCTCTTTAATAAAATAATTATGCGTTGATGATGATGATGATGATGACAAATCTTTTATATATTTCTTATCATTTTCCAACACAAAGGTTAAATCCTCTTTTAATCCCTGACGATTTCGTAGCTCCGTACCGACCACTTCAAAAGTAGTAGAAATCATTTTAAACAAAAAAGGCATAATTATTCCAGCTAAAAATAAAACAATCAGTGTCTCTAATAAAGTAACTCCTTTTTTCATCTCTTTTTGCCTTTTATCTCTTGTTGTATTTTAGTTCCATCCAATAATTGTACATACAAAATATCCGCTGTTGTGACGATCAAAAATTCTTTATTCTGTGTAGAATATCTGCCCTCAAGAATTTCACCTTTATATGCCTGAATAAATACTTCTTTAGTTAAAAAGAACTCATCAAGCTTAGCGATTGATTCATCTTTCTGAACTGCTCCGATAAACCCATACCACGGAATAACAATAAGTGAGAGGACGAACAACACAATAATTACTTCCAATAGAAGGAAGGCCTGCTTGTTACGCATGAATAATTGAAGTCATCCTAAATAAAGGTAAAAGAAATGACATACTGATAAATGCCACAAATACTCCAATAATGATTAAAGCGATAGGTCCTATTAAGCCAATTAACCGATGTATCAATTCATCCATCTCCTGGTCAAGATGTTCAGAAACCTTAGTACAAACATCACCCAAAGCTGATGACTCTTCTCCTGTTGTAAACATCTGAACAACCATATTTGGAAAAAATTTTGATTCATCAAGTGCCTTAGAAACTTTCATTCCTTCTAAAACTTTATTGTATACACCCTCAAGTTTTTCTTTAAAAAACAAATTGCCAACTGAATCTATACTCAATCTTAAAGACTTAATTACTGTTATCCCAGATTGTTGAAGAGTGCCCAAATCAGACAAAAAAACCAACATGGAAAGATAATAATATATTTTCCCGAAAATAGGTAAAACATACTGCGCTTTGGCATAATACATCTTAATGTTTTTACGCAAAAGAAAATAGGCAAAAGAAAACAGTATAATAAAAAATAAAATAATTTTTAACCAATTATCAAAAAAGAAATGATGAGTAAAGAAAAGAATCCTAGTAGGAAGAGGCAAAACAACTCCTGCCTGAGAATAAACTTCTTGAAAATTAGGGATAATCTGAATATTAACCCAAAGAAGAATTCCTACGCTTAACAATGCAAGCAACAAAGGATAACTAAGAGCATTTAAAAGCTTTCTTTTTAGTTCTATTTTCCTTTGCAAATATTCAATCGCTTTATTAAGTGCGTGATCCAACGAACCTTTGTGTTCGCCTACTTTGATAATATTAGTAATAAATATATTAGTCCTTAACTTTTCATGAAGAATATGTGAAAAAGTATCTCCCTCACGTAAGCGAAGAACAATCTCTTTTATAATAGCTTTAATTTTTTTATCCTCAGCATCGTCATAAATAATCTGAATACTTGGATATAAAGAGATACCGCTGTTCAGCAAATACTGAAGTTGTCTAAAGAACCACGTAAGTTCTAGATCACCTAACAACTCTGGCTACCTCTTCAATTGTGGTTATTTGCTGACGTACTTTTAAAATCCCATCATCTTTTAAAAATCTTGTTCCAACTGATTCTTGATATTTTCTTATATCTATCTCAGAAAACATTGACTTATTAATCATCTGCTTTAGCTCATCATCCATAGCTAAAAGTTCAAATAATCCTGTTCTTCCTTTATACCCAGTACTTCTACAGCTACTACAGCCTTTACCTTTCAGAAAAATATCATCCGCATTTAAGCTTCCCCAATTCATTAGTTCCTGTTCTGAAACATACATATCCCTACACTTCGTACAGGTCTTTCTTACAAGACGTTGAGATAAAACTCCTAGCAACACCGAAGATATTAAATATGGCTCAACTCCCATATCTATAAGTCTAGCTAAAGATGAAGCCGTATCATTAGTATGTAATGTTGATAATACAAGATGAC
>JBAXBT010000242.1:0-2327 GCA_037141875.1 Candidatus Riflemargulisbacteria bacterium | reverse complement strand
TCCAAAAATGTTCTTAATTTCCTTTTCTAAGGTCTGTATCCCTTTTCCTATTTTTTTAATATTTTTTGAACCACATTTACTACATTCAATGTGAATAGGTTCTTTATGACCGCAATAATGGCACTTCATTTGTTTGTCTTGATGAAGAGTTAAGCTAATGCTGCAACTCGGACAAAGAATTATCTCTCCACAATCTTCACAACGTAGAAATTTTGAAACACCTCGCTGATTATAAAGGACTAGAACCTGCTCCTTATTTTGAAGTGTATTATGAATCTCAGTCTGAAGTTCTTTGGACAAAAGCGTAACTTTCTTGCCTAACGATTCCTTTAAATCTATAACCTTAATAAAAGGCATTTTAACTTTATTGTACCTAGAATTAAGATTATGAACTGCATAATGCTCCTTTGCTTGAAACATTGTATTCACAGATGGGGTTGCTGACCCAAGAACAAGCTTTGCACCATGCAATAAAGCTCTTTTAAAAGCAATTGCTTTCGCGTTATAACGTGGTGTTTGCTCTTGTTTATAGGACTGATCTTGTTCCTCATCAATTATAATACACCCCAAATTCTTTAATGGTGCAAATACAGCTGACCTTGTGCCAATTACAATAGCTGAAGAAGTATGAAATATCTTTGTCCAAGTCTCTCTTCTCTCTTTAATAGAAAGTCCTGAATGAAGCAAAAACACATTTGAATCAGTAGTTTCTTGTATCTCCTTAAACAATTGAAAAGAAAGCCCAATTTCAGGTATCAACAGTAAGCAACTAAGACCTTTAGCAGTATAATGTTTTAGAAGATGTGCATAAATTTGCGTTTTGCCACTTCCTGTTACTCCATGAATCAAATGATAGAACTTCTTTGTATTTATGATGTCATTAAAGATGTTCTTTTGAGTAACATTTAACTCTGTGTCTTTGTTAAGTGTTTTTTCTAAAATCTCAGGTAATTCAAAGTATTTCTCCATTTTTTTGGTTGTTCCTGAACCAATTGGAAGAACTGATGGAAGTATCTTATAAAGTGGAAGGACATAATATGATGCCATCCATTCCATTAATTCTAAAGTTTTTTCATCAAAAAAAGAACCCTCTGCCTTTATTGCACTAATATCTTTTATTTGATAATCGTTACCATTAGAACCAGAAATATTTTTTAGCTTAACTATATAGCCTGTTCTTGTAGAATTTCTTAAAGGAACGTCTACTGCTTGGCCAATTCTAATCTTAGATATTAGTAATTCAGGAACCTGATAGGTAAGAGTTTTAATAATCTTTTGTTGAGGAAAAATAACCTCAGCAAACATTGAACTTATAGATCTTCTTCTATAACTACTTCTTCTGTTACTAAAGGCTCTATATCAAGGTCATCAATTAGAAGGTCATCTTTCTCGAATTCTATCTCTTCATCTTCAGACTCTTCTTCTGTCTCTTCTTCCCATAATGATATAGGTTTTTCTTCAGGTTCTGCTATTTTTACTTCGTTTTCTTCAATATCAAGTAGCTCATCAAGTCCACCATTTAACTCTTCTTTTTCTTCAGCTTTTTGCTTTTTAATTGAGGAGTATAATAATTCTAATGTATCTGCTTCTTCCTTAACTGGAGGAAGTTCTGTTTTATTTACTTCAATACTTATTATTCCGTCTTCTATCTCTTTTATAGCTTCTAAAATCTCATTTTTATTCTGATCTTCTTTAGGAAAATAATGTATTCCTTCTTCTAAAATCTCCTTTGCTCTTTTAGCAACAACATAGGACATTAAAAATTTATCATATTTAGGCTTCATCTTGTAAAACTCCTTCTTGCTTAAGTATCTCTTCTACTCTTGAAAATGCAGAGCTTATTGTATCATTTACTACAATATAGTCAAAATGTTTCTTTTGAGAAAGCTCGTGTTCGGCTGTATTCATCCTAATTTTAATAGTTTCTTCTGTTTCTGAGCCTCTTAAAATTAATCTATTAATAAGTTCATCTTTGGATGGAGCATCTAAAAAAATACTTATATACTTACCATTATTAGACTTAATTCTATTCATTAAATTAACTGCACCATTAACATCAATTTCAAAAAGAAGATTAGAGCTCTTAATTTTTTCGAGATTTAAAACATGGGTTCCGTAATAATTATCATGCACTTGCTCCCATTCAATAAATTTCTTTGAATCAACCATTTCAAAAAAATTGTCATTATCAACAAAATAATAATCAATGCCTTCTATTTCACCTTCTCTTTTTTTTCTAGTAGTATGTGAGATACTTATTGGAATATTATATTTATCTTTGACCATTTTTATAATAGTTCCCTTACCTACTCCTGATGGCCCTGAAA
>JBAXBT010000241.1:0-2347 GCA_037141875.1 Candidatus Riflemargulisbacteria bacterium | reverse complement strand
TATGACCATAAATAATTCAGTTAAATCCTTAATCCCTAATAATATAGAAGATATTATGATACTTGAGCAACAACTTAATGTTGTGGCCCAGCAACAGAGCTTGGCTACTTGTGGGTATTGGCCGGAGATAAGGTTAATTGGAAGCTATCATTATGGACAACCTGGAGTTAATTCTAGTAAGGACGAATGGATGTCTTATTATTATGCGGGAGCTGTTGCTAGTTGGAAGTTTTGGGATTGGGGTGCTAAGTTTGCTGATAGGAAGGCACTTAGTTTTGCAGAGGAGAGCCTGAACCAACAGTTGAGGCAATTGAATCAGCAGTTGAACGTAACTTATAATAAAGCTAAGAGAGACAGTGAATTATTGATAGATAGTTGGGGTATTCAGGAAGAAGCTGTTTCTATTGCGAAGAAAAGATTAAGTTTGGTTCAGTTAAGAAATGTTAGCGGGTTGGTTTCTGTTAATGATTATAAGCAAGCTGAAAATGATTTATTAGAAGCGGAACTTACAAAACATCAGCTTTTAGTAAAAATAGTTTTACAGCAATCATTGTTGGATTATTTAAGTGGAACAAAAATAAATGAATGGAGCATACAATGAAAAAAAATATTCCTAAACCTTTTATTCTTTTAGTAATTTTAGTAGTAATAGGAGGAATAATTTTTATAAATGTTAGAGATAAAAATAAAGCAGACTATCAAGGACAATTAGAATCAGAGATAATTAAGCTTTCTTCAAAAGCGGCAGGTGAGATAGTGTCATTACCTGTACAAGAAGGTCAGACTTTGAGCAAGAATAGTTTGGTAGCGGTTTTCGATAACAGGTATGGGCAGACTCGTATTGCGCAAAATCAGATTCAGCAGGATGCACTCTTGTATCAGCTAGAAGCAGCACAGTCGCAGGCAAATCAGATAGCGGTTGAACTAAAATTACAGAAGGATTTATTGCAGAAAACATCAAAACTTTATTTAGAAGGTGCCACAACTGAACAAAACAATAATGATTTATCTGCTAAGGTGAAAGTGTTGGAGTATAAATTACAGGAAGCAAAGGCAAGACAACAACAGCTGCAGAAAGAGAAGGAAAATCTCGGAGCGAATTTGCGTATTTTGAATTTTCAAGAACAAGATACTCGAATATTATCTCCAGTTCAAGGGACAATATTGAAGCTGTATTACCATCAAGGAGAGTCGGTTCCCGTTGGTGCAGTAGTTGCTGAGGTGGCGGACCTTTCCAGTATGGAGGCTAGATTTTACGTTCCTATTAAAGACTTAGCAAAAATTAAAATAGGCGCAGAAATATCTGTGTATTTAGACGGCACAACGCGTAGGAAGGGTAGAATTAGTTGGGTTGCAAGTGAGGCTGAATTTACTCCAAAAACTATTTATACTAAGGAAACCAGAACAACACTTGTTTATGCTGTGAAGGTCAGTATTCCTAATCAAGACGGTTCATTAAAAATTGGGATGCCTGTTGATATCTCTCTCTTGTGATGCTTGTATGCTCTAAAATCAACAAAGCTTATGGAAACGTGCTCGCGCTAAGAGATGTATCAATAAGCGTAAATTCAGGTGAAATTATAGGCCTTATAGGGGCGGATGGTGCTGGAAAGACGAGTCTTTTTAGGATTATAGTTACTTTGCTTAGAGCAGATAATGGTCAGGTATTGTTTGATAAATACGACTCAAAAAAAGATAGTAATTATTTTAGAACACATCTTGGTTATATGCCTGAGAGGTTCAGTCTTTATCCGGATTTGAGTATTGAGCAGAATATGCATTTTTTTGGCGAATTATTTGGAATAGATAAAAAGTTACGATTAGAACGCATGGAACAACTTTATAAATTTTCTGGACTGAAAAAATTCGCTTCTCGTGCTGCTGGGCAACTGTCAGGTGGGATGAAGCAGAAGTTAGCACTCTCTTGTATTTTGATGCATGAACCAAAGTTACTTGTTTTAGACGAGCCAACTACAGGAGTTGACCCTATTTCTAGACAGGAGTTTTGGGAATTATTACATCAAATTGCAGATAATGGGACGGGGATTTTAGTCTCAACACCTTACCTAGAAGAAGCTAGTGAGTGCGATAAAATAAATATAATCCATAATGGAAAGATACTTGCTTCTGACAATCCTTCCAGCCTGGTTAGCATGTTTAAAGAACCATTATACTTAATTACTGCAGAAGAGGTTATAACGTGTTTTGAACAAATCAAGAAGACAGAACTAGCAACACAGATTCAACTTTTTGGTTCTGGAATACATTTTATAGATAAAAAGATGCAAGGGATTGTTGGGATTAAAAAACTATTAAAGCAAAGCAAAGTACAATTTAAGAACATATC
>JBAXBT010000240.1:0-2354 GCA_037141875.1 Candidatus Riflemargulisbacteria bacterium | reverse complement strand
CAGCAGCAAGTGCCGCCGCAGCAGCCGCTGCAGCTTCTGCATCTTCTTCAAGTTCTTCTTCGAGTGCAGTTATGCGGAACCTTTCTGCTCAAGATTTGTCTTCTCAATTAGCTACAATGGGTATGGCAGATTCTGCTGATAATCAACAGTTAGCCATGAAGATGCTTGAGTACGGGTTAGAACTAAGTCCAGAAAATTTTGAGCAGTTATTTGGCGCACTTCAATCTAAAGGTAATAATCAATCAGCTCAGCAAGCAGCTTTTACTGCTTTAGCAAAAGGGGTAGCAGGTAGTCAGAGTGCAGTAAATGCCTTGGATCAGTTCTTTTCAGGTCAAATGAGTGCTGCACAGCAAGTTGAAAATTTAACTCAACAACTATCGTCTGTTGCAAAGGGTTTGGCTCAAGCTCCAAATGCATTAAGTCCGGCATTAAATGCAAGTTTGTCTTCTTTGTTAACAGAATTTGATACTAGGATAAAACAGATGAACAATAAAGATAACTTATTAAGTAAAGAAAATATTGCGTTATCTCCTTCACAGAAAGATCAATTGTCCAAATTGCTTAACGATGTCTCAGGCACTCAGCAGTCTGCCTTAAATAGTGCTTTAGCTAAGAATGCTCCATTGTCTAAATCACAGCAAGAAACATTACAACAAATGTTAAGTGGTTCTGTTGGTATGACTGAAGAACAAACTAAAGCAATGCAGGATCTTTTGCTTTCTAAGAATGTATTGCCTGCAAATATGAAAACCTCTATTGCTCAAATGCTTCAAAAAGATTCTTCTTTGGATACTCCCAATAGAGAGGCTGCTACTCAATTATTTAGTTCAGCACCAAAACTTAATGTTGAGCAGAGACAGTCTCTGTTACAGGTAATGGATTCTGGGTCTATATCGCAGGAACAAAAGATGTTGTTGGGTGATATTTTAAATAGTAACTATTCAAACAATAACTTAAAGGCGCTTGATAAGATGGTGGCAGAGGCTCCACTTAAAATGGACCAGAAACTTGCATTAAATAATGTATTACATTCTTTGGCTTCACCAAAAACTGATATTTCTATTTCTAATGCCTCAAATATGTTGCCAAACATGACAGAGGAGAGTATGAATCTTATGTCTCAGCTTGTTTCCGCTAACGGAGGGTTGCCTCCAGAACAACTGAACTCTTTAATGAGTGTATTGTCTAGCTTGGGTCTAATGAATGGTGCTCATGTCAATTCTTTGGAGGGTTTGATAAGTGGAGGTGGATTGCCTGCGTCTCAGTCTGATGTTCTAAAAATGTTGCTCCAACAACCTGGGCTTCTTACTTCTTCTGATATTTCTATTCTTCAAGGGATTTTAGACGATGGACAATTGACCCAAGAGCAATTATTTTCCTTACAGCAAATGTTAATGCAATTACAGAACAAACCAATGCAAATGCCTATGAATATGGCACAGGATTTGAATGCTTTACAGTCTTTTATTAAGGGTATTTATAAACAATTGTCTAATCAGCAGTTGGATGAAGGTGGTAAAAATTTAGTAGCATCACTTAAATCCTTAGAAAAGTCACTTATGGAAAGTATTTCTAATATGACAGCTCAAGGGATACTTAGTAAAATGTCTAAATATAACGATCCTTCCCTTCCAGATAAATATTTTTATTGGATGATACCAAATCCTTTTACAGATAAAAAAAATGATATTGAAATATTAGTTAAGAGAGACACAACTAAAGACGGCTCCCCTGTGAATCCACAGCGAACACAGATAATATTAAAGACAGAGACAGAATCGATGGGTGCTGTTGCTGTTATAGTAGAGATATCAGACAAAGATATCTGGTATTTGTTTAATACTGATAATGATGATGCAAGGCAATATATTGCTGCAAATTCTGCAATGTTAAGGGATCAGATGAAGGTCCTTGATTATAACGTGCAAGGATTTCAGACTCAGATTAAGAAAGTGAATATAAACAAGATATTATCACCAACATTAGACCTTGATAGATTAAGAAGGATAAATGCTGAAGCGTAAATATTAAATAGTAAATGACAAAATGAAGTCACGAAATGACGAAGAAACGTAATATAGTAACCTCGTAAGTTCGTATCTTCGTAAAAGTGTAACGTCGTATAAAATGAAAATTAAATAGGTGAGGTAAATGGAACATACAGAAGAGAGAAAACCTTTAAAAGTTGCTGCGGCAATCAAATATGATCCTGAAAAGAATGTAGCTCCTATTATTTTAGCAAAAGGCAAAGGTAGTATTGCTGAGGAAATAATTAGGATAGCTGAGGAGAACGATGTTCCTCTTTATCAAGATGCCGCTTTGGCTAAGTTGTTGGGTTCATTGGAATTAGAAAC
>JBAXBT010000239.1:0-2360 GCA_037141875.1 Candidatus Riflemargulisbacteria bacterium | reverse complement strand
TCAAGCTTTGTAACATAAAAAGAGTAGACACTAATCTATCTACTTTTGCAAAATAAACAACTATAAAGGTTAAAACAGGAAAAGCAACATACTTTAAAAAAATCATTTTCACAATATCTTTTGTGATAGTTAACTTTACCCCATGCATACTATGTCTGATAACTCCGCCAAAAAAGAATAATGCACCTGGGATAAGGATTAACCCTAAAACATTCTCTAATAACAAAGGCAGCTCTACGCCATGACCGCCTAAACCTAAAAACACTAAAATAATGGGAGAAACGCTTGCGAAGAAAGGCAAATTTAAAATACCTTTAATACTACCCTTCTCACTAAAAACCATTGCTCCTATAGAGAATATACTCAAATTAAAGCCAACCATAAACAGAAACAATAAAACCTTAAGATTAGAGCTGTCTGGCAAAGAAACAATTATCGGAAGAGCCATAAAGCCCGCATTCTGAAATGCAAGAACATTAAAATCCACATTCGAACGTTTGGATTTAATTACCCTAAAAGAAATAAATGCAAAAAACATAAACAAAAGCTGCCCCACAATTACAAAATAGTTTTCAAAAAAGAAATCAACAGTTAAATAATTATAAATATTCAGGAAAATATAAGGTGACATAACAATATTAAAGATAAAAAATTGGATTTTTTTAAAATAATTGAACTGCAACTTAAAGGACACTACGTACCCAAGCAAAGTATAAGCTACTAACATAAAAAGACTCATTGCTAACGACACCTATTTCTCCTTGAGACTAAATAATATCACAAAACAAAACATCACTTTATAATATAATTTGATTTTCTAATACCTACGATGTAGAATCATTATAGAGCGAACGCTCGCTATTATAGAGGAAGCTATGAATACTAAAGAAATCATTATAGAAGCTGCAAAAAAAAGATTCTTAGACAGAGGGTTTAATGGGACCAGCATGCGTGATATCACTAATGCCTCTGGAATATCACAAGGCGGCATCTATTCATGTTTCTCCAGCAAGGAAGACTTATTCAAAGAAGTATTAAATCATTCACTCCCCTTTGATGACTTTATTAAAGTTTCTGAAACTATTATAAAAGAAGAAACTGATCCAGAAATATTCTTTCAAAAATTAGCTGCTACTTTCCTTCACTCTTTTAAAACAGATAACATGAAACTACGGATGATTGACTTCTTGGAATTCAAAGGTAAATACTTTCAGCTCTTATTTCAAGAAAGGGTTCAAGCGAATCCAAACATCCTTACTGAAAAAATTCAAACTTTTATTAGCAGCGGTCAGATGAAAGAAATGAGCCCACATACGCTACTACTAAGTTTTCTTATGTCAGTTTTCTCGTACCTCTTCATTACCTCTTACATCTTAGGAAAACAGCCTATAGCATCTGAATTTATTGAATCTATTAATATTTTCTTACACGGAGCATTACTCTAATAAAATACAATTAATACAAATAACAAAAACTAAAAAGAAATAATTTTTGGCTTACCTTTGATATTAAATAGGGTTTAGAGTTATTATAGATACTATGTTTAAGAAGCTTACTATTATTAGCTTAATCCTTCTCCTAAACTTAGCATCTATGGTGTGCACTACCGAACCTCAACTACGTAAAGTTATTTACATAGGATATACCTTAGAAAAACCTTTTTGGAGCGAACTTGGTAAAAAAATAAAATCATACGCCAAAATCAATGGGATTGACATCATTGACCTTACCCCGCCTTTTCTACCATTTGATAAAGAACAAACTCAATTAATGGACTATGCCCTTAAAGAAAAGGTTAGCGCACTTATACTAGGACTTGGATCACCAATAAATCATACTAAACTTAATGCAATCTTAGATAAATTTAAAACAGCAAATATCCCCGTTATTTTAATAGATACAAACTTTCCACATCCTGCTGTTACTGCTTTCATAACTTCTGACAACCTTTTCGGAGCAAGACTTGCAGGTAACTATATAGTAGAAAAAATGAAAAAACAGAAAAACCCTAGGGCCCTAATTCTGGGAGGAGAAAAAATGCACCCAAATTCTCAGTTAAGAATACAGGGTGTTGCAGAAGCATTTGAAAAAGAAAAAATAAACTACAGAGTAACTTATGCTGACTGGGCAAACGAGAAGGCATATAATTTAAGCAAACAATTCCTTACAAAAGACACAGAATTTACAGCTGTATTCAGTTGCTGGGACCCAGGAATAATAATTTCAGAAGCATATTGGAGAACAATGAACTCAAAACAAAAGATTATCTTCATTGGATTTGATGGACTTCCTCAAACCATAGAGCTGATTCGCCTTGGGAGAATTGATGCAACTATTGCCCAAAATTCAGAAAAAATGGC
>JBAXBT010000238.1:0-2361 GCA_037141875.1 Candidatus Riflemargulisbacteria bacterium | reverse complement strand
TTTGTATATGCTGGAGGTGGGGGATTAGCTAATCCTTTACCAATGAGTCCACTTTTTGATTCTTTAGGTAGAGGTGATGGTGAAGATATATTGGTAGAGCTAATAGATATTATTTATGAGCTTAAATATGTAAAAAAATTTACTAAGGAACAAAGTTTGAATGAAAGCATCAAGAAAGACTGGGCATATGTTCCAAGTTTAGGCAAAAGGACGGTAAAGAGAAATGTCTATAACGGGTTTCAGTCTGAGCAGCTGCTTACTGACCCACTTGTGCCACTTATAGATGTTGTACATGGAAGATTTAGTTTGGAAATAATGAAGGGCTGTCCACGTGTCTGTCGCTTTTGTCAGGCATCATATATCAATAAACCTCTTAGGGTTAGGGACAAAGACAAGCTTATTGAACAAGGGATGAAGGTTATAGAGAACACTGGCTATGAGGAACTTTCTTTATCATCACTAAGTTCAGGTGATTACCCTCAAATTATCGCGTTACTAAAAGAATTAAATCAGGAATGTTATGAGAGGCATGTTTCGTTGAGTCTGCCTTCTTTAAGAGTAGATTCCTTTACCGATGACCTTTCTTCAATGATGAATAAGGTTAGGCAAACAGGGGTAACGATTGCACCTGAGGCCGGTAGTCAGTTTTTGAGAGAGGTTATTAAAAAGCAAGTAACGGAAGAGGATATTTTAAGGACAGCAAAGTTTGCTTCTTTAAATAGCCTTAAAAGTATCAAAATGTATTTCATGATAGGTCTACCAAGGGAAACAATGAAAGACATTGAAGAACTAGTTGCCTTGGTTTATAAAATAATGGATCACATTAAACCCAAAAAAAATAAGCTCATTGTTAATGTGTCCAATTTTGTCCCAAAACCATTTACTCCTTTTCAGTGGTGCACTCAAGATAGTGTGGAGATGCTAGAACAGAAGCTTTCTTTTTTAAAGAACAACCTAAGACATAGGCAGCTTGAGCTTAGATGGACAGATACTCATCTTAGTAAACTGGAATCTATTCTTAGCCGTGGTGATGAAAAGGTTGCAGATTTGGTTTTACAAGCTTATAAAAATGGGGCAAGTTTTGATTCTTGGTATGATAAATTTAATTATAGTACTTGGGATAAGTCAGCAGAAGAGATTGGTTTAGATGTTGATAAGTATTTACGAGGTTATGCGCTTAATGAGGAACTTCCTTGGGGTTTTATCGATATGGGTGTGACTAAGGAATATTTACAGAAAGAGTATGAATTGGCGAATTTAGTCACTTTGAGTGCCTCAGTGACCGAAGAAATATCTCAGTGATTGTATGGAATAATCAATTGCAATATGTAGATATGTCCTTTTGCTGGTATTGGGTTAAAAATACTTTCATAACTAATTATATCTAAATTCTGAACACACTGTGTTTATAATTCATAAATATGGGCATACTTTATTAGAGTATAGGAGGATAGTATGTATAAAATAGTTGCATTACAACATACAAATATTGATTTTCGAGATAACGAAGTACCGTTGACAAAAATGGATGGTAACTCAAGAGCGTTTAGAATGAAAACACAAAGATTAGCAGCAACAAGCGCTAGGTTTATTTTTTTTCAAATGTATTGTAAATAGACATTTCATCAAAATTATTTTGAATCTTTATACCATTGAATTAATTTAGCGTATTATTTAGACTAAATAAATATTAAAAATGGCTGATTTCGAAATGCTGTTACCCTCAATGGGCGAAGGTTTTACAGATGCGACAATAACTAAATGGCTTGTTAAAGAAGGTGATGCCATTAAAGAAGATACACCAATTGTTGAAGTTGCAACAGATAAAGTTGATTCTGAAATTCCATCACCTGTTTCGGGAACCATTAAGTCTATATTGTGTAAAGTCGATGATTTATTGGCTGTTGGCAAAGTTGCCATGATTATCGATCTGGTAGGAAAAAGTGTTGAAACAACCATTTCATCAGAGAGTGCATCTGTAGTAAATGTTCAGGGTTGGTCTGAAATAAAGGCTGAACAGCCTAAAACGGTAAAAGAAAAAAGTGCCTCCACCCGTTTTTATTCTCCTTTGGTTAAGAGTATAGCAAAAAAAGAGGGTATTCTGTTAAACGAACTCGAAGATGTTGAAGGTAGTGGAATTGGAGGCCGGATTCAGAAATCTGACCTCCTGCATTATATCGAAGAGAGGTCATTGAATAAAATTGCTGATCATTCGCACAAACGGTCACTGCCGGGCGAATCAATACTACAAGAATCCGGAGCGCTTCAAAAACCGAAAGTATCAGTATCTATTGGAGCTGAAGATACTATTATTGAAATGGATCGTATCCGGAAGCTCATTGCAAATCATATGGTGATGTC
>JBAXBT010000237.1:0-2407 GCA_037141875.1 Candidatus Riflemargulisbacteria bacterium | reverse complement strand
GTCATAAATCTTACTATCAATTGTGGTTGAGCGAGAACTCCAATTCCAACACCAAGAACGATGGAGGTCATCATTGTCCACCACCAAGCAGAGTTAAATGTAGGCATCGCTGTCCACCCTACGTGACCCATTGCTGCTAGTTTTTCTGGAACTAACCCAGCCATATTTGTTAGAGCCTGATGAGCAGCAGTTACACCACCAAGTTGAGCGTATGTCATGACAAGTAGAATAACCATACCAATAAACATGATTACGCCTTGTAGCGCATCAGTATACATAACACCTTTTATGCCTCCAGCAATAACATAACAGGCGATTATTAAGGTAAAGACAAGCAAAGATATTTCGAAATTTACTGCAAGTGTTTCTTCAATGAATCTAGCTCCGCCTATAAGAACAACTGCAGTGTAGAGAGGCATTCCTAAAAATATAATAAGTCCACCAATTTTTTGAATTAAATCAGAGGCAAATCTTTTGCCGAGTAATTCAGGAAAGGTATGAGCATCTAGATTGTGTCCCATTTTCCTGGTTTTTTTACCAAAGAAAACGAACGCTATGAAAATCCCGACAAATATATTTAGGAAGGTTAACCAAAGTAACCCCATTCCGAAAAGTCCTGCAACTCCACCAAACCCAACTATAGCAGAAGTGCTTATGAAGGTAGCTCCATAAGAAAGTGCCATAATATAAGGATTAATAGATCTTCCTGCAACTAAATAGTCTTTTTCGTTTTTAGTCTTTTTAAAACCTAAGAAACCTAAGTAACCTAGTAATAGTAAATATATAATAATAATTGAGCTTAATATTGGTATATTCATTTAGATTTTCTCCTTACAAAGATTTATTTATTTCTTGTTCTTTTTTTTCCCAAGTTTGTTCCTCTGCGATTTCTTCTTCTTCTTTTTCTGCACCTTTATTCCAGTTTGCTAATCCATATACTACGCAAAGAAGTGCACTAAGTATCGACAAAATGTAAGCAAGATAAATTAACGGGTCTTTTATTCCTAACATATATTACCTCCTAATTTAAGTTAATTAGAGTATATCAAACTTTTGATTTTTTAGCTCTTTTATGGAAAATTCTCTTTGTCTTAAGATTTCTTTGTTGGGCCAAATGTGAAATGGGTCTTTATATACTAAACCTCTAGTTGTCTCAAATAAGGCTGTATCGCTTTCAGGTAAGGGGTTCTGTATGTTTGATTTTAGCGGTGAGGCAATAGTGCTACCTCTTTCTCTTTGTACAGGAGGTGTTTCTCCAACATAAAAACCTGCTAAGGTTAGCGCGTGTCTTATAGGTATTGCAGAAGAGTAGGTAAGAAGAACCCCATCATCTTTGATGACTTTTTTTATGTCTAAGAAAAAGTCGATTGTCCAAAGTTCACTGTTATGTTGAGAAGAAAAAGCATCCAGGTAGATAACATCAAAGTATTTTTCAGGAAGTTTAGTTATAAGGTAACGAGCATCTCCCCAGAACACTGATAAATTTACATTATTTTTTGAATACTTACCTTTTTTTGAAATTTGTTTGAGACAATGATTCCAGTTAAAAGCTTTCCCGTAATCTAAATGTTTTTCAGCCATTTTGGCTACTCTTTTATCAATTTCTAGCGCAGTGATGTCTAAGGTTTTGTTGTTAAGTAAGGCATATTCCATACTTACAAAACTGTTATAACCAAGGCCAAAACAGATGTCTAATAGCTGAACGTTTTCTTTGTTATCTAGATTAGCTTGTTTAAGGAATTTCTCTTTAGCTTCTAAGATAGCACCAGCCTTATCATGATAATGCTCCTTAAAGTCATCACTCCAAAAGGTTGTTGAGCCGTCTAGTGTGTTTTTTTTCTCAAAAGATTCAATACTAGCTGGTTTGTTATATTTGTCACCTTGATATGCATCTTCAAATGCCATCTTTTTTATAATATATTCACGAAAATGACTTTTATTCATTTTCCAATCAGGAGCGATTACTGTTCCCTTTAGTGATTCAGTAGTCATTCTAATTATAGAGATATCTTTTCTGGTATATCTTAAGAATTCAACAAGCAAATCAATATATTCATATTCCTGAAGGGTAGGAAAAGGATTTTTTATAAATTCTTCACCCATTGTGGTGTCTTTTAGAACATGTAAATTATGGATTTTAATAGCTTTGATTGGCAGCTTAGACAGCTGTTTTGCTGTATTTATTATATCCTCTGTTGTTTCTCCAGGTAGGCCAATGATAATGTGAGCCGCTGTATTAATTCCTATTTTGCTAAGTTTTTTGATTGCAGTTTTACTGCAGTTAAAGTCATGTCCTCTATTGATTAGCTTAAGGGTTTTATCATGAATTGTTTGTATTCCAAGTTCCACCCAAACATCAGTTTTTTCTTTCAGCTGTTTTAAATAGGAATAGGCGGATTGGTCTAAG
>JBAXBT010000236.1:0-2420 GCA_037141875.1 Candidatus Riflemargulisbacteria bacterium | reverse complement strand
CTTTCGACGAAGTCTCCTTGCCCTCCACCCTGCACACAAGACTTCGCCGAGCAAAGAAAAAGGAGGGTTAACAAAGAAGAAATCTCCCCTGCTCGGCGAAGTCTTGTGCGGCGGCTGGAGCGATTGCGGACTTCGTCGTTTTTTATTTTGACTCGTCCTAAAAAAAGTTTACAGATTAATACTTAAATCCTAATTCAAATTTACACATTTTTTTTAATCCTACAATTACTTTACATTTGTTGCCAGAGGACGAAGCGGAAATGAGCTCTGCTGAAGAGCAACTCATCAGGAATAAATCCTCCGACGATGGAATATTTACATCTCAAAGGCTTGGCTTATGGCTGAGCCTTTTGTAATTATTCTGTTGTCCTTATTCCTAAAAAAAACTTATTTTATTTCATAGGCACCTCCTGTTCATTTTTATGGGTATAATAATTTTTCCATAACTTTTCTGTCTTTATATTATTTTCATGAATCGTTGCTGGATAATTATTTCCAATACTCATATGAGGTCTCTCTTCATTATAAAGTTTTACAGAAATATCTAATAATTTTTTAGCTTCTTTAAAATTTGATACATCATGATTATAAAGATATTCTTCTTTTATAATTCCATTTATTCTTTCAGCAATGGCATTCTCTAAAGGATCTCCATTTTCTGTCATACTTATTTTAATTTGATAATCCTGTAATATCTTTACATATTCATGGGAACAATATTGTATTCCTCTATCGGAGTGATGTATTAGTTGGTATTGTTTTACAGTATCCTTTTTTAATCCAGATAAGGCCATTTTTAATGCTTGAATACTCTCTATCGCTTCTAATGTTTCGGCTAAATGATAGCCTACTATCTTATGAGAATATGCATCTGTTATAAAGCTAATATAAACATATATTCCATATATCTTCCAATATGTTATATCACTTACCCAAAGCTGATTTGATGATGAAGGTGTAAACTCTCGTATAAGATTTGGATACTTCCTTAACCAATGAGATGATTGCGTCGTCCGTATCCCCCTTTTTCGCTTTTTTACGAGCAAATGATTTGATGATAACAAATCAAATAGAGCATCTCTTCCCATTTTTATTTTATGATCCAACATAAATGGTTGAAGTTTTTCATAAAGCTTTCTGGTTCCCATCCTTTGATGATGGTTCCTTATAGTTAATACTTCTTTAAGAACAAAATTATCTTCAATGCTGGAATCAATAGCATTCCATTCATTTTGATAATAAGCCTGTCTGGTAACACCAAACCATGCACATAGCCGGGCTAATCCTATGTGCCGAAAATTACTTTTCATTGCTTCTATAGTTTGGTATTGAGTTTTTTTCTTATTGGAATTTTAAACTCCTCTTCTGCAATATCAACCATTGTAGAGAAAGCTATGGCTTTCATCTCTGCATCTTTCAACTGTTTTTCTAATTCTAATATTCGTTTTTTTAATTGAAGGTTTTCAAATAATTCATTTTCTGCATCTTTTGACTTTTCTGGCTTTTTTTTCTTTGACATTTCAATTTGAGTTGTTACTAAATAAGGCCTTTTTCTAAAAACTTCAAAATTATAGCCTAATTGTTTCATCCATCTTAAAATATTACCATGTTCCTCTTTTTCCCCGGTGTACTTATTCCAAATTTCTGTCTTGGTGCACTTAGACGATATTACCTCCTGGATAATTTTATGTTTTTCCGTTTCGGTAAAATATTTGTTCGATTTTCGAACTTTTACTCCTTTGTTTACTCCTAAAATTAATTCATTTTTTTTGTCCATTATTACACTTTTATGTGTAAACCCATTTTAGGACAAGTCACGTTATCCTGCAACTCTGCTTCCACATTCTTCTGGTCTGGACCTGCCAATTTTGTTTCCACATTACAGAACCCGACCATTTCGAATTCAACGGTATCTGCCAATGGCATTTATTCCGTTGTTGTCAGTGATATGAACGGCTGCATTTCTGCGACAAGTACTATTGTGGTTGTCAATCCTTTACCTGTTGTTGTGACAAACAACAATTCCCCTTTGTGCAACGGACAGAGCCTTACTATAACTGCAACAGGAGGTACCGGTTACTCATGGAATTGTTTGGAGAACGGATACAGCTCCAACAGCCAGAGCATTATTATTCCAAATTCAATCGTAGCAAATTCAGGACATTATACTGTCACAGTCACATTGAACAGTTGCACATCAACCGCGACCACCCTTGTTACCATTAATTCATTTCCACTTCCAGTGGTTTCAAGCAACAGTCCGGTGTGCTATGGTGATGCCCTGAAGCTTTTTTCTTCTGGGGGTGCAACCTATTCATGGCATTGTTCAAATGGTTTTTCCTCCACCTCACCCCAACCCATTATTAATGTTGCAACAAATGCAGCGTCGGGCAATTATTATGTAACCGTTACTGATGTTA
>JBAXBT010000235.1:0-2432 GCA_037141875.1 Candidatus Riflemargulisbacteria bacterium | reverse complement strand
ATCCCGAAGAACCAACTTACCTTTATTGAGGGCTGTTCTGGTATTGGGAAAACAATATTTGGTCTACAGTTCTTAAAGGAAGGGCTTTTTGTTGACGAAAGAGTTCTTTATATTACATCCAAAGATACACCAATGCAGATAAGATCAATTATATCTTCTTTGGAGTGGGATATTGATTGGGCTTTTGAGCAACAAAGGTTTTTTATTTTAGATATAAGAGATTATTTTGGGGATGTTGATGGTTTTGATAATAATGATATTTTTGTTAACTTAATTAGCGAAATAAAGGATATTGTTATCAAAAATAATATAAAGAGAGTTGTTGTGGATCCAGCTTTCCCTCAGTTTATTACTGCAAATACAAATACTAAGAAAGTTTATTTTTCAGGACTTAATGACATGATAGAGAAAACTGAAGAAGATTTAACCATCGTTCTGGTTAAAAACAATAATGAGGCAGATAATAGTATAGAGACAAATATAATTAAGATGTATTTTGAACAACAAGGGCAAGTAATGAAGAGGTATCTTTTGCCTCAAAAAATATTATTTACAGATTATAAGCTGAAGGCTATAAATTTTGAAATTAAAACCAAGGATGGCATTAGAATAAATGAGTGATTCTGGATTTAAAATACTTATTGCAGATGATGAGCCAAATATTCTGATGTTGACTAGTATGATGCTAGATGATCTTGGATATAAAACAATTCTAGCAAATAATGGAGCTCAAGCCATAGAGAAGGCTTTGCAAGAGTTTCCTGATTTAGTTATTACTGACATAGTTATGCCTGAGAAGGATGGGTTTGAGGTATGCAAAACCTTAAGAGAAAATAAAGATTTCGCTGATGTTCCTATTATTATTCTTTCAGCCATTGGTGATGAGTTTAATAAAATAACAGGATTTGAAGGTGGAGCAGATGACTATATAACAAAACCTTTTAATTTAGATGAGCTTAAATCAAGAGTAGAAACATTGCTTTTAAGGAGGCAAGAGTCTAAGGTTGTCGCAGCAAGGGGTAAAGAAAAAAATAGTTTAAACAAGAAAGAGGAAGTCGTGATAGATAGGATTAGTTCTGGTATAAAAGAGCTGGATAATCTATTAGGCGGAGGTTTTCCAAAGGGTTCAAATATTTTGTTAATTGGGCCACTTGGTACAGGTAAGTCTACGATGGGTAGGAAATTTATTTTAGAAGGTTTGCATAATAAAGATAGATGTATGTTTGTAACAGTAGATGATTCCCCAAAACTTATTAGGGATAAACTTTCTTCTAGTTTAGAAATAGATGTTAGAGAGTATGAAGAATTAGATCTTTTTTCTATAGTAGATGCTTATTCTTGGTCTTCTGGTGCATCAGAGCGAAAAGAAAAGTTCAGGATAGAAGGTATCTTGGATCTTAACCAGTTTTCTATGATTATTGCTGACTCAGGACAAAGTATAGGTCATTCTATTCAGAGCAAATTAGGAGGAAGAAGAATAATCGATTCTATTTCTTCGTTATTAGTAAACTTTGATTTATCAATGGCACAAAGGTTTTTGTCGCAGTTAGCTAGGACTTCTTTGGCTTTTGGGATGGTTAATACTTTGTTTCTTTTGGAAGAAGGTACTGTTTCGGAGTATGTTCTTAACAATATTAAGTATATAATGGATGGTGTAATCGAGACAAAGGAAAAAGACGGACAGCTGTATTTAAGGATTGCAAGTATGAAATGGATAAATTTTGAAAGAGATTGGGTGAAATTGGGAGATCATGGATAGAACGCCTTCAGGTATAAGTGGTTTGGATTCAATTGTAGAAGGAGGATTTCCTAAGGGTAGGAATTTCTTTTTGTCAGGTGCCGCTGGTTCTGGGAAGACCATTCTTTCTACGCAATTTCTTTATAATGGTGCTTATAAATATCAAGAAAAAGGCTTGTATGTTTCTTTTGAAGAGCCTATCGACGATATTCTTGCTGATGTAAGTCGCTTTGGTTGGAATATTCAGAAGATGATTGAAGATGATAAATTAAAGTTTTTGTATTTTCCTATTTTGAAGAAAGACTTTGATGAAAATGTTTTTGATCTTCTTTCTACCTTAGTTAAACATATAAAAGAAAACAAATATCAAAGGTTAGTAATAGATTCATTGCCAGCTTTCGGTATGGCATTTAATGATTATAACAGAATGAGAAAAGAGCTATTTTTATTGTTACACGAGATTAGAAAACTAAATTGTACAACTATCATAATTACTGAGAAACCTTCAGGAGAGATTGGGTTAACACATTTTGGCGTTGAAGACTTTATTGCTCAAGGATTAATAATGTTGCATTTGGGTCATACCTATAGAGGTATTGAGGTAAGGAAACTAAGAGGCACAAATCACAGCACTGATGTACATAGGATGAGAATTGGAGATGAGGGTATTTCTGTTTATCCTGGAGACCATCCG
>JBAXBT010000234.1:0-2448 GCA_037141875.1 Candidatus Riflemargulisbacteria bacterium | reverse complement strand
ATGTGGACCAAGTTCAAGTTAAGCAGGGTTATTTAGAAACTTCCAATGTAAATGTAGTAAAGGAAATGGTAGAAATGATTACTGCATACAGAGCATACGAGGCTTCTGCAAAAGCAATTCAGTCACAAGATCAGACACTCGGTAAAGCAGTAAATGATTTAGGAACTATTTCAATATAAAATTTTTTAGGAGGCAATAAAATGTTAAGATCACTCTGGACGGCAGCAACAGGTATGGCGGCACAGCAGTATAATATAGATACTATTTCAAATAACCTTGCAAACGTGAATACTACTGCTTTTAAAAAGAGTCGTGCAGAGTTTCAGGATCTTCTTTATCAGACTATTAGACCTGCAGGTATGACTAATAATATGGGTACGCAGTATCCTACGCCAATTGAAATAGGACATGGTACAAAGATATCATCTACACAGAAATCATTTATACAAGGTAATCTTGTGCAGACGGATAATCCGCTTGACCTTTCTATTCAAGGTGCTGGATTTTTTATGATTCAGAATCCAAATGGAGAAGTGGCTTATACCAGAGATGGTTCTTTTAAAGTTGATGGCTCTGGAAATTTAGTTACTTCAAATGGATATTCAATGATGCCGGAAGTTGCATTGCCTACTGATACAAGTGCTGTTGTAATTAGAGAAAATGGCGATATAGTAGTAACAGTTTCTGGACAGACAGAGGGACAGACAATTGGACAAATAAAACTTGCAAACTTTATTAATCCTGCTGGATTGGAAAGTCTTGGAGGAAATCTTTATAAAGAAACAGAAGCATCAGGTGGACCTGTTGAAGGAGTTCCAGGAATTAGTGGTTTTGGTGCACTTACACAGGGTCAGCTTGAGGCTTCAAATGTAAAAGTTGTTGAAGAAATGGTAAACTTGATTACTTCACAGCGTGCTTATGAGATAAATGCAAAAGCAATTACTACTTCAGATCAGATGTTAAGCACCGCTAATAACTTAAAGAGCAGTTAATAGATAATCATAAATGAAATTTAAAATATTTGCTGTTTTGTTTTTTGTCTTTCTGGCAGTTGGACTTGTTGCGGAAGGACCAGAAGTTGTTCTTAAAAGCAACGACATATATATTGCAAGTGATAAAATATATCTTGGAGATATAGTTGACTTTTCAAGCATAGCACCTAAAGATTTGGAAAAGTTGCAGACTCTTTATGTTAAAAGAGCAGCAGTTCCAGGTTTTAAAGTGGTCGTTGAAAAGGAAACAGTGCAAAATATAGTTGCAAAGGCATTTCCTTATATAGCGGTATCAGGTTTGAATTATGTAAATGTTTACACATCTAAGGGATCGGTAAGCAGAGATGAAGTTGAAAATAAAGCAAAAGAATATGTATTAAAAAATATGCCTTGGCAGTTTGAGGCGGCTGAAGTTGCAGTTAAGCATGTTAAAGGTTCTGTAGCAGTAATAGATGGAATTGTTCTTTTAAAAGTTAAAGAAGATGGAAAGTTTAATTACAAGGGTAATCTTATAGTACCTGTAGAAATAGATGTGGATGGAAAGTTCTATAAGATAGAACCAGTAGCCATGCTTATTAAAGTTAATGCTCCTTGTGCTGTGGCCCAAAATAATATTAGCAGACACTCTGGTTTGTTGATGGACAATATAATTATGGAAACGAAAGATATAACTTTTCTACCTGAAGCTATCATAACGGACATAGCATTTTTTAATAATAAGGTACCACTTAGAAACATAATGAAAGGTACCATAGTTACTTCTGATATGTTTGAGAGTTTACCTTTGTTTAGAAGAGGTTCATTGGTTGATGTGGTTGTAAAGATTGGTACAATACAAGTGAAGTCTGAAGGTTCGGCACTTTCTGATGGAAGAGAAGGTGATTTAGTGAAGGTGAAGTTAGTTACTGGTAAAACAGTAGAGGGTAAAGCGGACGCAACTGGTCGAGTAATAATAGTAAAATAAAAATATATATTAAGGAGATAATCTGATGAATAAGAAAGGATTTCTGACGGCTTTTGCCGCGATTTTCCTTATTGCTTTTTATTCGGGAGTTCTTTTTGCGGATGAAATAATGAAAAATGAGGCTGATATTGAGTCTGTTTATACCGATCACAAAGCATATAAAGTTGGAGATATAGTAACTATAATAATTGTTGAATCTACTCAAGGTTCTCAAAGTGCTTCACTTTCTACTTCTAAACAGCAGAAGCTTCAGGCTGGAATGGGAACTGCCACATCGTGGGGCGGAGGCTTAAGCACCAGTCTACCTGTTTCTTCATGGGGAGCAGGCGGCGCGGAATATCAAGATGGTGGTGGAAAGTCAATAAGATCAGGCTCTTTGCTGGCAAAACTTTCTGCAAGAGTTGAGAAGGTACTCACAAATGGAAATCTTGTTATTAAAGGTACTAAAATAATACTTGTAAATGATGATAAACAGAATCTTATGATTAAGGG
>JBAXBT010000233.1:0-2481 GCA_037141875.1 Candidatus Riflemargulisbacteria bacterium | reverse complement strand
TTACGTGAAACAGCAGAATTCATTAAATATGCTAATGTATTTAAACAAATATAATTCTCTTTCCCCTTAATCATCTCTTCTTTAAATTCTATTCCTAATGCCTTTTTTAAAGTTGGTATATCTATATCAATCAACTGTTCTTGCAAAGCTTTAGTCTTAGTTGATATCACAACCGTCTTATCCTGTTTAAGGGAAAAATATACAGCAGGAAGCAAATAAGCCAAAGACTTCCCTGTACCAGTACCAGCCTCTACAACTAAATGAATATTTTTCTCAAAACTTTGCCAAACCTTTTCCATCATGTCAACTTGAGCTGACCGTACTTCAAATCCAGGCAAATTTTTAGCTAAGCTACCGTCTTCCTTAAACATTTGAAACAATGAATCAATATCCTTATCCTTAAAGCTATCATCTTTGTATCGTTCACTAATTTCACCTATTTTTAATTTATTAAACTTAAAAGAAACCCAAGGATAGTCATGCTTTTCCAACTTATTACCAAACACATCATCGAATATCATTCGTAAAGGAATATCTGTCTGATCTAAATAATAAAGCAGAACAGAAACTACATTTTTGTCTAACGTTTTTATTTCCTCAACTAACTTTAAGTAAAGGTTAGCGGTCATCATACTATCATCCTTAGCGCGATGAACATTTTCCTCTAATACACCATATATTTTTGCCAAATGGCTCAATTTAAAACTACCACCAGTAGGATTTAAAATGGAAATTATATCCAAAGTATCTAGCATTACATTATCGAGAACTGGTTTATTTACTCTTATGAGTGCTTGATCTAACATCCCTATATCAAACTTGATATTATGCCCAACTACCAGATCGTTACCTATAAACTCAAGCATTTCGTCAACAACTGCTTCAAAAACTGGTGCCTGACTAACCATCTCATTAGTGATTCCAGTCATATTTGCAACGAAATCAGAAATCATTTCCGTAGGCTTAACTAAAGTAGAATATTCTGCTACAAGTTCGCCGTTACGGAATCTTACGATACCACTCTCTGTGATTTCATGTCTTTTCTCATCTAATCCAGTAGTCTCAACATCTAAAGCAATAAAATCTAAGCAACTCATTTCTTCACCTTTTCTAAAATCTCTTTAACTAAAAGGTCTAGATTTTCTCCTGTTTTCAAAGAAACATGAAGCCCATTATCAGGTAATATGTCCTTTTCTTTAACCAAATCTATTTTGTTATATACAGTTATTATTGGTTTATCGTCTATTCCTAGCTCATGCAAAACCTCATAAACTGCTTTAATTTCTTGTGCAAGCTGTTTGCTAGATGCGTCTACAACATGAATAAGCACATCACTCAGAAAAACTTCTTCTAATGTTGCCTTAAAAGATTCAATTAAAAAATGAGGAAGATTATTTATAAAACCGACAGTATCTACTATATAAAATTCAGCATTCTCATAACTAACCTTTTTTGTTATTGTATCAAGCGTTGCAAAAAGTTGATCCTTGGCAAATGCTTCTTTACCTTTAAAAGAATTAAACATTGTAGACTTCCCAGCATTTGTATAGCCAACCAAAGAAACTATAGGGGTATTACTCATCATCCGTTTCTTCCTCATCAATGACCGGTTTTCTTTTACTTTCTTTAGGTCGTCTTTGAGTCTACTGACCTTCTTCTTAATCATCCGCTTATCTATCTCTAGCTGTGTCTCTCCAACACCCTTCATCCCAATTCCGCCCTGCTGTCTAGAAAGATGTCCCCACATTTTTGTAAGTCTAGGGCATAGATACTGAAGTTGTGCGAGTTCAACTTGCAACTGTGCTTCCTTAGAGGATGCCCTTGATGCAAAAATTGATAAAATTATCTCAGTCCTATCTAAAACCTTACATTTTAGTTGCTCTTCCAATGCTTGTTTTTGCAACGGAGAAATGTTGTCATTAATAACTATTGTCTCTATCTTAAACTCTTTTATCGCCTGCGCAACCTCTTCTATTTTACCTTTTCCTAAATAAGTAGAACCACTAAGTGCGTCTCTGTGCATAGTTAAAGTCAGAATAACTTCAGCGTGTAAATTCTCAACTAAAGAGATTACCTCTGCTACAGAAAATTGAAAATTTCTATCCTTTATTGTAACTACAATAACTTGTTCTTTATCAAAATTACTTTTACCCACTAAATTCAATCTTCCTTCTTGAGATCTCTGTTCATTAATGAACTTATAGTCTCTTTGATAGAAGCACTCTCGTATATAACTTTATATACAGCTGTTATAATTGGCATCTCTATTTTTTGTTTAATTGATAACTGATGAATTACCTTGCTAGAGGTAACTCCTTCTGCAACATCCACCATACCAGAAATAATATTTTCTATTTTCTCTCCTTTGCCTAAGGAAAAACCTACCGAATAGTTTCTACTCTTAGGTCCTGTGCAAGTAGTAATAAGATCCCCAAACCCTGACAGGCCGAAAACAGTATCTTCCTTTCCTCCAACATGTAC
>JBAXBT010000232.1:0-2487 GCA_037141875.1 Candidatus Riflemargulisbacteria bacterium | reverse complement strand
TATTACGTGTTTTGCCTAAATTCTGAGTTATACTCAAACTCTGAATATCTGCTGATGTAAATCCTGAGTATGGACTCGATATTTGAAATTTTGTACTGTCCCCTGATGTGTTAGACGTAATGCCACAAGAAGAAAGTAGTAGCAATACTGCTAAGCTAAATATCAAACTTATAAAAAAAGCAACCATTCTATTCATTGGTTTAATCATAAATAAATTATACCTAAAATTACGTAGAAAAAACAATGACCAAGTAGACTAATATTTTGTTTTCTGTTACACTTTTGCTTGCTTTTTAGCTCCTGTAGCTCAGTCGGTAGAGCGCAGCCATGGTAAGGCTGAGGTCCCCAGTTCGATCCTGGGCGGGAGCTCCAGTCTTCGCTTAGCGACGAGCTAGCGAGGAGGTTAGCGAAGACTGTCACGGCGCAATTCGAAGAATGAAGCCGGACAAGCAAGTATAAAATGTCGCTAAGCTTCGCCTGGGCAAGCCACTAATAAAATCCAAATGACAAATTGCAAAATCCAAAATAAATTACGAAAGAGAAAATTCTAGGTAATAGATAATACTTCTTTTAGGCACTCTATAAAAAATTTGTTTTCTTCAGGTAGTCCAATGCTAACCCTAATGGCCATAGGAAAGCCAAATCCGGTCATTGGTCTTATAATAACTCCTAGCTTCATTAATGCTTGAAAAATTACTTGTGCGTCTTTCTGAAGGTCTATGAAGATAAAATTAGCCTTAGTGGGAAGATATTTGAGTCCTAACTTATCAAGTTCTTTATAGAGATACTGTTTTTGCTCGTTGTTTGCGTGCCTAACTTCCTCTACCCATTTGGTTTCATCTAAAACTGCTAAAGCACATTCCTGTGCTAAAGAATTAATGTTAAAAGGTTGCCTTGCACGATTCAAGACATCGATAATCTCTTTAGATGCTATACCATAACCTATACGACATCCTGCTAAGGCATACACCTTTGAAAAGGTTCTTAGAATAATAATATTCTTATACTTATTTAATAGAGGTATTGTCTCAGGATAATCATCACCATAAGCATATTCATAGTAAGCTTCATCAAGCACTATAAGAGTATCAGAAGGGACTTTGTCTAAGAATATTTCTAGCTCTTTCGCACTAAAATAAGTACCTGTAGGGTTATTTGGGTTACATAAGAAAATCACATTTGTATCATCACTTACTGATTTAGCAAAACCTGGCAAGTCATAAGTGTAATCTTTTAAAGGAACCACTACTCTATTAGCGTTTAATAACCTTGCAACAAAATCATATTCAGAAAAAGTACCATTAGCTATTAAGGCAGAGTTGCCTTGGCCAAGATAAGCTAAAGCAATTATCTGAAGTATCTCATCAGATCCATTACCAAATATTAGTTGTTCATTATCAACTCCAAATTTCTCTGCTAACTTAGTTCGCAATTTAAAACATGAACCATCAGGATATAAGAACAAATCTTTTAACTTGCTTTGAACCTTTTCAATAACCCTCTTTGGAACACCAATATTATTCTCATTACTGGCTAATTTAATAACTTTACTTATTCCAAGTTCTCTCTGCACCTCTTCAATAGGCTTTCCAGGAACATAAGGCTTAACGTCTAGAATATTTTTATTTGCTTTCATAGTAAATTATTTTATCATGTTTTACTTTTTATTCCACTTCACAACTTATAACCCCCTCAGCCCGTCTTCGCTATTGTTACGCCAGAATGTGCAGGACATAGGTGGTTCTTAATCAAAAAAATCTAAATTATGATGTTTAAAATTATAAAGAATAGGGCATAAATCTTTTTACAAGAATTTATAAACACTTATTGGTGGGGGAAAATGAAAAATAAAATTATTGCAATGCCAAAGGAAGCAACAACTCATGATATGGCAAGAACAGAGGTTAACCCGACCCTGCCAAATGTTGATATCAGGATCCCCAAAAGTTCATCTATTCTTGACCAAGCAATTGCACACAAACACAATAATTCAAAACAAGTTCAGACAAGTGTAACCAAAGAAATCAAAGTATTGATGACAAAAACAGTTCAATCTATAAAAAGCGGAAATATAAGAATTCTTGAAGCTAGTAAAGGCTATGGTAAGGCGGAATTAATGGATGGCACAATAGTCGAAGTTTATAAAGGGAAAAAAGATGGCGAATATGCTGTTAAAGCATATTTAAGTGACTATTCAAAAGGTATTGCACTACCTGTGTATTCTGAAGAAGCAAGGTTTCAAGCGTACAGCTTGCTAAATACAATTTTATTTGCTAAAAACTCTGAAGGAGTTAAGATTTGTGATGTAAATCATTTAAGAGATCTTGCAATAGCCAACGAAGCAGCGACTTACGGTTTATTTGAAAGTCCAGAATACACAGGACCTGTAATAATATACCCTAATGGCAAAATTTTTCCAAAATATATACAATGGAACAAGCCTAACGGGCTAACGCTCCCTGCTGGGGCAACTCCAATGCCAAAGAA
>JBAXBT010000231.1:0-2501 GCA_037141875.1 Candidatus Riflemargulisbacteria bacterium | reverse complement strand
CTTGTTGTAGTTAGATACTTCTGTCCTCTACCCATGCCTAAACCTGAGCCGAACATTCCGTGGCAAGTTTCGCACATCAATGCCCAAGGTCCACAATTAACTGAGCCATCAATGAAGTGTTTTCCAAAAGGCTTATGACAAACTTCACAACCATCTGGAACCTCGCTCATCCAATATTTTTTATTTTTCATAATATTACCTTATCATCATTCCGTGTATATGTCAAGGGTTAAATCGTGAGGATAGAACTCCTTTTGTTTTTTCATATAAAAGTATTCATCCTTATATTCTACAAGTATTGTCCCATTACGCTCTTCTCTTACAATAATGCCAGTAGTATTGATTGAATCGCCATAACCAATACCATCTGCATCGTGGTAATGTATATAAACTTTATCCCCAGTTTTCATGTCAAGCCTTACTTAGAACATCTGCGAGTTCGTTTAAGGTTTTTACTCCTTGATCATCCTTGGCTTTTTCAAATTCAAGGGCACAATTGTCAAGGTAATTAATTAAATCAGATATACAAATATACTTGACATTATCATAGGTGAGGGTTTTCAAAGGTGCAGATTTCTTTTTCATTATAATATTTCTCCATACGTTCTTTTATTTTTCTAAGTATACTACGTTTTCTTGACATACCATGAATCTTTTTATCATTGCCCCTGAGTATCATTAGGGTTTTGCAGCTATCCAAATAAGAGTTAGGATGTGGTTCAATGTTAAAAGTTCTCATATTATCCCTCAAGTGCTTCTTTAACTATTTTTAAAACGCTCTCACAAATTTTTGAAGGCGTATTTTCTACAATAGCCTCAATCTCTTTCAGGGCTTTCTCATAATCTGTTACCTTATTCTGATTCACGCGACATTCTTCATGTTCACAACCAAAACGCCTGATAAATTCATTGTCATCCATATTACTCCTTAATCGGTTCAACCCAAGTTTTAATAGGGAATATTACTCCATCTCCGCCAAAACCTTGCTTCTCTAACATTCTACATACGCATTGAGCCTGTTTTTCAGTATCGTGAGTATCTTCTGAGCGGTCAACATAGATACCCTCATGCTTCGGCCATAACGCTATTGATTTATATTTCATGATAATAAACTATCAAATTACTTAGAGATTGTCAAGGGTTTATTTGATTTATATTATCTCCACTGGGGCTTATTGGTTCTCTCTTCCTCTTCTTCCTCTTCCTCATACATTTCCGCAAGATGTTCGTCCTTATGAATTGCTTGACAGGTTTCGCATACCCTCATACCGCAATCAGGGCACTTAGTAACCTCAAAAGCATATACCATTTTACCACAATCTTTACATTCAATTGGCGGCATATCTTCAGCTTTTGACACCTCTTCTTCGGTGGGGAAAGTTATATTATCTTCCATTACCTTAGCCGCCTGTTTCTTGCACTTCTCAAACACTTCATCTTTAACGCCTACTACCTTTTTCTTTTTCATATTAATACACTACCACAATTAATGATTACTGTCAATAACTCTTTTCTTATATTTTTCAATCGGCTCCCTCAACCCATTAACAATCCCCCTAAGATAGCCTATAATTTCTTCATAACCCGCTGAATGCCCATGATCATAAGCCTCACTAGAAGCATAACTCCTAAACTCTTCTGGAAGCTGATTAAGGAGTTGAGCTTCGGCATTAATAAACCCTTCATTTGTCATTTTCCGTGGCGTTACTTGAAAATCCAAACAGGTCCTTTGAAACCCCTCATCGCATTCCCATTTCTCCATAAGGTTGTCAATATTAGGGTATTGCATTTTTGCTCTTCTGAAATCCTCTTTCTTCTTATACATCCTACACCCGCAATATCTTTTTTGGCAATTCATATTCTTTTCCTTGTTACTTAATTTTCAATACCCTAGCATAAACCTAGAACCATGTCAATAATTAAATAAACATTTTTACAATTTATTCTCTTGGAATGTTTTTCTGCATATTCTTCAATGGAATTTTTGGGAGAGAAACAAAAATCCCCTAAATGCCATAAGACATCATCCCTTTTAACAACATCGTTTATTTTTGTTGTTATATAGTCATTCATTTTGGCTATAGATTCCCAACTAGGCGCCCATCTATTCCATTTTGTAGATGTAACTCCTCCATTCATCCATATAGAATCTACTATTTTTTGCTCTTCTTTATTTAAACAAAAATTTCTCCTAGCATATAGGGGTATTTTTTTGTGGCTAAAATGAGTATCTGAAGTGAACCATATTTTCCCCATAATTAATTTGAACTATGTATCCAATTAGGATTTGACATTGCCCAATTCACCATCCTTTCTATTATTTACCTTCAAATATGATGATCACTAACGAATGAGTACAAATCAAATTCCTGAGATCTTGTAATATCAAATGCTATAAAATTTTCACTTTTTAGAAGCAAGTGCATTTTTAAATCTCTGTCAGAAACAGTTATATGAATTGGCTTAGATGGAAATTTCTTTTTTATTGTTTTTAGAATAA
>JBAXBT010000230.1:0-2508 GCA_037141875.1 Candidatus Riflemargulisbacteria bacterium | reverse complement strand
GCTTAAGCAGTTAAATTATTCTCAAAGTTCTTCAATAGTACCAAAACCTAAAAAAATAGAGGTTAATGTTCCACAAATAAAAAAAGATAAATTGAGACAAATACTTATACTTTATAATAAAGCGCGAATGGCAGATGTATTACAAAAGGATTTAATTGCCTATAAATTGTACAAACAGATTGCTCCTATTGCAGGTGATTCTGTTTTTAATCAAACGGTTTCTTTTTATAAAGCAAGAGCTTTATTTGACAGCGGAGATAAACAAGAGGCTATTAAGTTGTTTAATAATTTTGAAGTAGAGTATCCAGAATCTAGGTGGTTACCAAGTGTTAGATATTATGTGCAGAAGAGTAAACAGTTAGCCGTAAGCAGTTAACTGTTTACCGTTCACTGTTTCTGTCTATGTTTTCTATTTCTCCATCTAAGCATCTAATCGTCTATTCCTCCATTCCTCTAATCTTCCATTTCTCTAATCTTCCCCCAGGTAATAGTGTTTACATATATTTTGCAAATAATCGACTTTTTATCGACTAACTATCAAAAATATGTTAACTTTTAATCATGATGTTAGAAGATAGAATAAAGAAATTAGGAAATATCCCTTTTACCAAAGCTACATTGAGTAATTTATTATTAGAGTATAAGAGTCCAAATGATAAGATTGCAAATCTTATAAAGTCAGGGGAAATAATACAACTTAAAAGAGGTTTGTATATATTATCTCCAAAGACAAGTACAAAGAGCAATTACTTAGAGATAATTGCAAATTCTTTGTATGGACCTTCTTGTGTTTCCTTGGATTATGCACTTTCTTATCATGGATTGATACCAGAGAGAGTTTATAAGGTTACTTCTGTAACAACAGGTAGTAAAAAAAAGTATAATAATAATCTTGGTGGTTTTGAATATTATCATGTATCAGAAAGTTCCTTTAATATCGGCGTTGTTTATAAACAATTACCTGATGGGGGTAGCTTTCTTATTGCTTCTAAGGAAAAGGCCTTATGCGATAAGATTATATTAACAAAGAATATTAGGATTAATTCACTTAAGGTTCTTAAGGTTTTTTTGTTTGATGATCTTAGAATTGCTTCTAATCTTATTCAAGATATGGATGTACATATTATTGATCAGTACATTGATTCAGGTTACAAGACGCAAGGATTAATTCTATTAAAGAATTTCATTGAAGGATTAGTATGAATATCATAGAACAAATGCTAGTCAAATATAAGGTAACAAATAACGAAGAGTATTTTAGTGCTATAAGAGAAGTAATGCAGGAGATAGCCTTAGCAGGTTTATATAGAGGTAATTTTTACTCCAAAGCTGCTTTTTATGGAGGTACAGCTTTAAGAATTTTTTATGGGTTAGATAGGTTTTCAGAGGATATGGATTTTTCCTTATTGGAAGCAAATGAGAAATTTTCATTAAATCCTTTTTTGCCATATCTTAAGAATGAGTTTTCATCCTTAGGAATTGCTGTTGATTTAAGTATTAAAGAGAAAACACAAGACTCTAATATAGAATCTGCTTTTTTAAAAACTAATACGAGTATTTATCAAATAGGTATCGAATTTAATGGTCTTGAGAAAATTAATATTGATAGACAAGTTAAGATTAAATTAGAGGTAGATAAAACTCCTCCTTTGAAATTTAATACTGAAGATAAGTTGCTTTTACAACCTTTTTCATTTTATGCTAAATGTTTTACACTAAGTAGTCTTTTTGCTGGCAAGATGCATGCCTTATTATTTAGAAGTTGGAAGAATAGGGTCAAGGGTAGAGATTGGTACGATTTTGAGTGGTATGTTAGAAATAGGGTACCACTAAATTTAGTACATTTTAAGGAAAGAGCGCTACAGTCAGGACATTTAACAGATATCACAAGATTTGAAAAACATAATTTAGAAGAACTTATACATAATAAAATTGATAGCTTAAATATTGAGTTAGCTAAAAATGATATAGTCAAGTTTATTAAAGATGATAGGAAAATAGATATTTGGTCAAGAGATTATTTCCATCATCTTGTAGATATGCTCAATGTAAGCAGTTAATCGTTATTTAACTCACCAACACTCCAACTCTTAAACTTTTCAACTTCATTTTTTTCAACCTTTTCCTTCTCTGTCTTGGCGTAGTCTTTTTTATCAGGCGTAGCTCGAAGAGCGAAGACTGAAGACGAAGCCAGATAATCCTTTTTCCTTTTCCAATTTTTCTAGCCATCTAATCTTCCATTCCTCCAATCCTCCAATCCTCTATTCATCCATTCATCCGAAACCGAAGGTTTCTACTGTGGTTATTCGCCTGAACGTATTAATCCAGGGGATAAAGAACATACTGTTACTAAGATAAAGAAAATAACATCTGGAAGTACCCCAGAGACAGCTAAGATAGTTAATGATTTGTATGCAAGTATCATCATAGCAGGAACGCATTTAGCACCTAGCATCAAGGTTGCAGAAGCAGCCAAGGTTATTGAAAATTCTCAACGTGATATTAATA
>JBAXBT010000229.1:0-2527 GCA_037141875.1 Candidatus Riflemargulisbacteria bacterium | reverse complement strand
AAGACGTTGTCCTTTCCCATTTTTTATTAAGCGAGCTTAAAATGTTTCCAAGTTTTTCAAACGAATTAATTTTTTTTGTAAACTGAGGTATGGAATTTTTTTTTTTTTGGTTTTGAAATTGCAATAAAGTTAAATTTTTAAAGTTAAGAAAAAATGAAAAAAGCTTTGGCGAATCTTTTGCCTAATTTTAAAGAATCAGCTCCAATAGATATTGAAGAAGGGGCTATAATATCAGCAGCTCTTATTGTTACTGATTCGAAAATTCTTTCTTCTTCAGTTTTTTTCTTTTGGATAGCAATATTTAACTCATCATATTTTTTTACATATTCTAGCAATTGCTTATCATTAGAGAATTCGAGGGCAGCCTGAAATGCATCTGCCTCCACCCCGCTCAGGTCGCCGATGGCCATTTGAATTTCACTGACCGCGGATGCCCCGTGCTTTCCCGCTTCCCGGCGGGCCAGTTCAACCAGTTCCATTGCAAGCGAAAGTTCATGCATAGTTGTATGATGTTAGCAGATACGTGGCAACGGATCGCCGGTCAGCGAATCGATGATCCGCCGGCCACCGGTTTCGGTTTTCAACACGACTTTACCAGGGTGGTCGCCGGTTACCCGGCCAATAATTGCACTTCGGCTTCCAAGGATATTGTTTGTCAGAATGTCAAGGATGCGTTCGCCATCAGTTTCCCCGGCCACAATGATGACTTTCCCTTCATTGGCAATATGCAGTGGATCAAACCCAAGCAATTCACACATGGCAACCACGCCACTGTTCATTGGCAGGGCAGGTTCATCAATTTCAATCCCCAATCCTGTCTTCTCAGCCAGTTCGTTTAAAACTGTAGCCACACCACCCCGGGTGGGATCGCGCATGAATTTTAACTGGGTCGATCCGTCAAGCACTTCCCTGATCAGATGGTTCAGGGAGGCACAATCGGAAACCACCCTGGCTTTGAAGTTAAAGGATTCACGGGCACTCATCACCGCCATGCCATGATCTCCAATGGTGCCATTGATCAAAATGAGGTCGCCGGGCTGGATATTGCCGGCCATGCCCATCAGCCTGTTTTCCTTTTTTATAGAGCCTATCCCAGCCGTATTGATGAAGAGTTTATCGCATTTACCTTTGTTGACAACTTTCGTATCGCCCGTTACGATGGCTACACCTGCATTCCGTGCCTCTTCAGCCAGCGAAGCAACGATCGTTTCCAACTCGCTCATCGAAAAGCCCTCTTCAATGATGAACGAAACACTGAGGTAAAGCGGGCATGCACCGGAAACTGCAAGGTCGTTCACCGTTCCGCACACTGCCAGTTTCCCGATATTTCCGCCGGGGAAAAACAACGGATCTATCACGAACGAATCGGTGGTAAAGGCAATTTCCGCTGAATCAACCGGAAGGATCGCAGAATCGGTATGCTGGTTCAGCACAGGGTTCGCAAAATGTTTGAGAAATAAACCCTCAATGAGTTGATGCATCCTCCGGCCGCCATTCCCATGGCTGAGCAGTATTTTTTCTTCTTCCGGCTTCATGATCGGTATTTATAGTAGGTTGCACAGGTGCCTTCTCCCGAAACCATGCAAGCGCCAACCGGATCGGAGGGGGTGCATTTCGTGGCGAAGAGGCTGCATTCATTGGGTGTTTTTAATCCCCTGAGAATTGAACCGCAGATGCATCCTTTTGGCTCGGCCGGTGCAGGTACCGTGACTTTAAACTGCTTTTCCGCATCGAAGGTGGAGAATTCGCGGCGAATTTTAAGTCCGCTGAGCGGAATCATGCCAAGACCCCGCCACTGGTCATCTTTTAAATCGAAAACCTTCAGTAACAAGGCCTTTGCAATGCTGTTTCCATCATGATGAACAACACGCTGATATTGAATTTCCACTTTGGGCGATTCAGATTCAACCTGGCGGACGAGCATCAGGATGGCCTGCATGATGTCAACCGGTTCAAAGCCGGCTATCACAACACCCAGCCCGTAAACTTCTGCCAGGTCGTTGTATATCGCTGTGCCAGTAATTGCGCTGACATGACCGGGAGCAATGAACCCGTCAATCTTCACCCCTTCCTCCGTGAGCGCCTTCATCACCGGGGGCATGACTTTGTGCGCACTTAGCACGAAATAATTTGTTAACCCCATTTTCTCTGCCTCAACAATGGATGCTGCAGTAGCGGGAGCAGTGGTTTCAAAACCTATACCCAGGAAAACCACCTTCATTTCAGGATGCGTTTTTGCTATTTCAACTGCTTTTTCTCTGTATTCATTGTCTTTTTCTTCTGATGGTATATCTGTTATCTCATCTACTATTGTTGGAATAATTATTGGCAAGATGTTTTTGTGTGTGAAAGCTTCTATATATGATGTGTTTATCTTGTTTTCTTTTGTTCCTATTGAAGATGTTATTGCTAATTTAATCATAATTTATATATTATATGCAAAAAGTATTTCTAGATTTAATGCTGTTCCGATGTCGCTGTATTTTCTATTTAATATTTTTCTTCTTTTTCCATCAAATTCGCCATA
>JBAXBT010000228.1:0-2562 GCA_037141875.1 Candidatus Riflemargulisbacteria bacterium | reverse complement strand
TTAGTAAGAAAATAGATGGTGTTTCTGTAGAGGGCATAGAAGGTCCTTTTACCTTTAATTTTGCATTTGGTGCAGAAAAGAGTAAAGAAGATACCTTCTCCAGACAAGGTAATGGTAGCGATGAATATGAATTACGAAATAAACCTGTTTTAGAAAAATCAGTACAAGTTTGGGTAAATGATCGAGTTCAAGTATTAAATAAAGACTATACTGTTAATTACTTTGAAGGAAAAGTTGTTTTTGCAACTAGCAAGACCTCAGCAGAAACTCTAAAGTTTTCATATCAATATACAAACCCCATTGAAGAATTTATTCCAATTGCTAGTAACGTTAACTTAATCGGAATAAATGCCAAATATGACAACAAATACAAACAAACCATCGTAAAGAAAATAATTTCTATAAATGAGAAGATTCCTCATATCACTGAAAACGGGGAAGTGCTACTGAAAACACAACCAATTGAACTGGATTCTGAGAAAATATTAGCTAACAATCTTGAACTCAAAAAAAATATTGATTACTATATCCAATACTCTTCTGGAACTATCCTTTTTCAAAATAGAGATCTTACTAATATAAGTATCAGTTATCAAGCTCCTGAAACTAAGACTCATAAAGAAAAAATTCAAGGCAATGGTGACAGATTAGCGTTCTATCTTAAAAATACTCCTCTTCTAAATAATAGTGAAGTAATTTATTTACAGAGTAATCTCTTAGAAAAAAATAAAGACTATAAAATAGAAAACGAGAAAGGGATGGTTGTACTCAAGTATCCAATCCCTATAAATGAAACATTGTCTATCTCTTATAGACAGATACAATTTGAAACAAAAACGTTCAGCAAAGAAACAGATTCTGATTACGACGTAAATTTTTCATATATTAGACAATTTGCCAAATCACAGGAAGACATAAATACAAAATTAACATCCGAAAAACTCACCTCCACTGGAAATTATTTTAGCTCCACTTCCTTCATAACAATGAACTTAAAAAACTGGCCAGTTTTAAAAGATTCAGTCTCTTTCTTGCTAAATGGTACAACTACATTCAGCCCTAGCGACTTAGAAATAAACAACTATACTGGATATTTAACATTAAATGCTACTGCACTAAATACTGCTACCGGCACTCTTCAAATTAACTATTCCTATTATAAAGAATTTGGTCCTCAACAATGGAACTTTTCTGGCTCAAATAGGGAAATTGAGAATTATATTTTTTATAATAACAAACTTTCTCATCGCGTTAAGTCAAATCTTTCTCATCCAATAAAATATGACCCATTTAAACAATATATCAAAGTTGAATACAAAAATAATACTGATATCTATAAAACCTTAAAATATGGTCTAGATTATGATATTGAATTTAATGTTGACCCTGTAAAAGAAGGACAAATCTATTTAATCCTTTACCACGAAAGGGGCGTGACTATAGACAACGGCCTTGAAACTGTTATGTATGGTTTACCATCAAACCTCGGAAGCAATGACCTCTTTAAAATAACCTACTATTACACTAATTCCAATATCCCTGATGCAGGAGAAATAATTAATGAGCAATTTGCCATGTTATACAATCAAAAATTAAATCAAAACTTCGGATATTCTGTTGAAGTAGCACGCTCGCACAAAGAATACACAAAAACCACCAAAATCACAACCGATGTTCTGGTGGGCACTGGTGAATTTAATAAAACCTATACCCTGTCGGCTCCCAACATAGTCGAAAACTCAGAAACAGCCTATTTAAACGGCAACGTGGCAATAAGAGACATGAACTACTATATTAACTATAATACTGGCCAAATAACCTTTATTAGCCTTAACCCCGGACCTAATGACAATATCAGAATAGAATATAGTTACTTTGCACAAACTTCTGGCGGAGAAAGCGCCAAATATGAGCAAAGCGGCTCAGCTATCGGACTAAAAGCTAATCTCAAAGGAAACATTCATGATACGAACGCACAACTTGTTTTTGTTGATGACACCTTTGACCCTGTTGGCTCTTCTCAATATCAAGCGGGATCTAACATATTTATTTTAGGTTCAAAAATAAATCCATCTAAAGAACTAAATATTAATACAGAGTTTTTTACAAATAAAATGAAGTCTGCCTTTAAATCAACCAAAACAGGAGAGTATCTAAAATATCACGAAAATAAGTACAAATTAGGTGCCGCCTACTCTCCTCTTGATATTTTTAGTATAAATGGTGGAGTTGATGTTCAAAATTATGAAACAGATATAAATTTAGATAATGGCCTTAAACCTATAGATAAACTCATGAATCAATACTATTTCTCATTATCATCTGGCCCTTCAGTTTTTAAAACTAATCTCGTCATAAACAACTTTAATAACACCGACAAATCTAATCGAACAACAGGACTAGAAACATTAGGAAAAAGCTTAGAACTTAATAATGACCTTGTGCTATTTGCAAATGACCTTCGTTTAATTTCAACATTTAAAGAAACAACCGAGTTACAAACTTCAGGAAACCAAGCTATTAGTGACCAGAACAACAGAAGATATGGACTTGATCTAGGAG
>JBAXBT010000227.1:0-2580 GCA_037141875.1 Candidatus Riflemargulisbacteria bacterium | reverse complement strand
GCTGGGATGATTTATAGCAAAGGACAAGTAAAGGCTTATGCTGAAAAAGTTATCAAGATGATAGAGGATAAAATGGGAGTTAAAGATCTTACAAAAAGAATTGAATTTCAGGAGATATTCAGTATTGAAGAGTTTAAGCAGAAATATAATAGTTATAAAGGGACAGCCCTTGGTCTATCACACACACTATTTCAGAGTGCATCTATGCGACCGAATAACGTGAGCAAGAAAGTAAAAAACTTATATTATGTAGGGGCTAATACTAATCCTGGAATAGGGCTTCCAATGTGTTTTATAAGTGCAGAATTAACTTATAAGAGATTGCAAGGCATTAAGACAATAGAAAAACTAAAGGAGCTTTAGATATGAATTATAATATGAAAATTAAGATCATAGTCTTAATGACTATTTTTTCATGTCAATTATTTGCAGTTGATTTTGCTAATCTCAAGGTAGTGTTTAAGGATACTAGAAATAATGATGGGAATATTTATGTTTCTGTTCACAATAATCCTAGTACCTTTCCTATGCAGGCAGAGAAGGCTTTAACAAAGGATGTTGTTACAGGTAAAGAAAAAGTTATTGTTTTTAAGAATATTCCATATGGTGAATATGCCGTGGCAGTATTTCATGACGAAAACGGTAACGGGAAGATGGATACTCATATTTTTGGGATACCAAAAGAAGGCGTTGGAGCCTCTAACAATAAAATGGGGTTTGGTCCTCCAAACTTTAAAGACTCTGCGTTTATGTTGAATGAGCCTGATAAGACAATCACCATAGATATTAAGTATTTATAGCTGTTGAAAACAGAACTGTATCGATAGTTGGTTCTTTAGTATATAAGTTGAAAAGGTCCTATTTGTCCTCCCAAACCATGGATTGAACTTGATTCAGTTTTGATTGTCATCCCAAACTTGATTTGGGATCCAGGCTGATATTAAATTTGACGATTACAAAACATTAAGTAGCTTATTAATTGAATACAGACTAATAAATAGTCCCTAATTAAAACTTATAATAGTAAACTAGTTGCTTCAATATTTAAATAAACTGTAAGACTGGATCCCGGATCGGAGTCCGGGATGACATTTTGTCAATGAATTACTTAACTTGTACAATGATGACACTTTTAGTCTAAGCAGTATTTTTCATTACAGAGTCTATCCTTAAAGGGGTTAGCCCTTAGTTCAAACTTAAATAAATAGGGGTAATCCACTTGAAGATGTTTAATATATGCTACCCATTCAATAATAATTAATTTATAGCCTCTTTGTATGTCGGCAAGGATATGTTTTTGGTCTTCAATTGAATTTTTGCTAAGGTTTTTTCGTCTAAGTAGTTCTTCTGTTGTGTGGAACACAGACCAGAGAAGAGCGGTAAAAGTGTTGTGGTCAAGAAGGTTTTGGTTGCTAAGAAGTGTTAATAAGAATGAGCGCTTGGAGTCAAGGAAATCTTTTATTTCTTTAACTTTTTCGCCGTCATATTCTAAGGTACATTTGTGATCTTTCAGTTGTTTTTCTATTCTGGTAAGTTCACCAATAGACCATTCTTTCTCATGTTCAAAGGTTTCTTGTAACCAGCTCTTGTTTATATCAAGTTGAGCTATTTTATACATAAGCTCTGAGCCAGTGTCTGTAAAGAAAGCTCCTATTACCATATTAAGTTTGTGCATTTTATCTTTTTTCTCTCTACTGTTTAGCACCTCACTTAAGAAGATAGAGACAAATAAGACTTGAAGTGGCAGAAAGGCTAGGTCTCCGATGAGCCAGAGAAGTAGGTCGTGTGTGTCGTGGAAAATATAGTAATGAGCAACATACAGTACAATACTTGCAAGTATTAGTAATGTTCCAAGCTTCATTTGCCAAGGTATTCTTTTAAGCATGAACGTATTATAGCAGATTATTTCATGTGATGAAGGCTAGGGAAACAAACGTTGCTTAGTGGTATAATATTTCCAAAAGTGAGGTGTAGAAATGCCATATGTAAGTATTCGTGTTGCAGTTAAGCTTTTGAGGGAACAGAAACAGAAGATATCCGAAGATGTTTGTGAGTCTTTAGAAAAGAATACCGGAAAACCAAAAGATTCGGTTCTTATTTTTTTTGACGAAGTAGATAAAGAGAATGTTGCCAAAGGTGATAGGTTGCTAGGGTGAAAAAGGCACTTTTAATAGATGGGCATAGCTTAGCATATCGAGCATTTTTTGCAGTAGGAGGGTTGACCACAAAAGATGGACAACCAACAAACGCGCTGTTTGGCTTTATTAGTATGGTCATGCAGATTATAAAGAATTATTCGCCAGAGCAGATATATGTTGCCTTTGATTTACCACAGCCTACCTTTAGGCATGTGATGTATAAGGAATATAAGGCGCATAGAGAAAAACCACCTGAAGAATTTATTAGTCAGATACCTATTATTAAGGAATTCGTGCAAGCACTTGGGCTTACAATGGTCCAGATGCCTGGGTTTGAAGCAGACGATGTTATAGGTTCTTTAGCAAAAAAGCTTAGCAGAGAGGGTATTCGCCCATATATAGTTACTGGAGATAAAGATTCTTTTCAGTTGGTAACAGACGA
>JBAXBT010000226.1:0-2581 GCA_037141875.1 Candidatus Riflemargulisbacteria bacterium | reverse complement strand
CCAATAATTGAAAAAAACTTTTTGAACTGAAAGGATTCTCTGGATTACTAGATTCGATACAAGAAAAATCTAAAACAAACAAATTTATCATAAACATTAACATACTTTCACCTCCTTACTAATTAATAGTATAGAGGATTAAAATGGCATTATCGTGTCAGGATTACTAAGTTTTGGTTAAATTTGCTATTGATTTTGAACTTTGGGTTTTTATCATTCCAAAATTAATACAACAATTTTGGAGCGGGAAATGGGATTCGAACCCACGGCCCCGACCTTGGCAAGGTCGTGCTCTACCAACTGAGCTATTCCCGCGCTTATATGGTTAAATTTAATTGATTTATTTCAAAAAATCAATTAAAAAGCTAAAAAGTGGTGCCCAGGGGCGGAATCGAACCACCGACACGAGGATTTTCAGTCCTCTGCTCTACCGACTGAGCTACCTGGGCAAATGGAGCCGAAAATGGGAATCGAACCCGCGACCTACTGATTACAAGTCAGTTGCTCTACCAACTGAGCTATTTCGGCTAACATAACAAAAAAAACAATTACAATTTACAATGACTTTAAAAGTCTCAAGCTATCTTAGTAATGAAAGCTATAGAATTATACAAGCTGACCATAATGTTTGCAATCCATTAAAATACAAATCTTATGAAACAAGAACCGATTCTTAATGGATTACTCCTATTACTCTCTGATCTAATATTTGTTTTGTATCAGTATCATATACGACTATAGGATAGCTACCCATTGGCAATTTATTGCCTGATTGATCAACACCACTCCATCTTAATTCATTAGCTCCGGCTGAACCACCAACTTCACCAAAGAAACAATTTCTTTCATATACTTTCTTACCGAAAATATTATATATCTTAATGGTTATGTTCATGTTTTGATTTAAATAATAATAAATTGTAGTATCGCCCTCATTAGATTTAAATGGATTTGGATAATTAGAAAGTCTTGATAAGGCAGTTCCAGAGAATCCTGTAGAGGTACCTACGTCAGATGATATAGCTACGGAACTAAGTCCAGCCTTATTCTTAGCTACTGCTCTATAGAAATAGGTTCTTTCTTGTAATAAATTTGAAATTTCAGCTCTCTGTTTATCACCAGAAACAACCAAAGCAAGTTGCCATTTTGGTTCATTACCAGTTCTATTATAGATTTCTATTGAATCTATTGAGGAGACATCATCAGTGGCTACACCCCAATAAAGAACATGTTTCAATAATCCTTCGTGATTTATTTGTGAAACTTCTATTTTACTCTTCACGAATATTGGCTTAGTAAAATCTGTTCTTACTGGCCAAGAATACACATCACTTTCCAAATTAGATTTAACACCCTTTATAGAAAACTCATACAACTTGTTATGTGTTAATGGTAGTTGTGGAAGCGATACCGTCATTAAAGCACTATTCATTGTTGAAACGCTCACAGAACTAACATCTGTCCATGGGAGCACTGAATTTCCACTTTCCTTTTCGGCAATTTTATAAAGAACTGAAATATTCCCTTGGTCTGCAGTTGCAATTATTAATTCAATATTAGTGCTTATAAAATTATTTACAAAATCCTTAGACGAATGCAATCTAACTTTTCTAGGATGATTTGTAGACTTTATATTTATAGTTCCTGTGTTATATGAAGAAACACTAAGCTTATCAGAAGCAACTCTCAAACTATCTCCAGTAACATTTAACAAAATGTAACCTTCTTCTAAATAACTATCTATTGATATAAACACATACAAATCTTTTATTTGTTCAGTAACAACATATGGAACTGTAAATAATAAATTATTTTTACCTTGAACGAGAGGCTGACTGCATAAAACATTATTGTACGCATCGATTACTCCTATAGATAAATTATTATTACCACTTAAAACAGCATCCACCTTAACCATGTCTATAGTTGTAACTTCGTGATCAGTTTTGACATTAAGATGTATTACTTTTTTCATGTTTATTTCAGCAAACAAAGCATCATCAATTGCATTATCCACACTGGCAACTACAATTGGAATATATCCCTTAACGTTAAAAGTGTTTGTAAGTTGATTGATGTTTTCAGGCATCATTGTACTCTTACTATCAACACGGAAAGAACTTGTAGAACTAATTCCAACATTGAATTCTCTTGCACCACCAGACACATAATCTATATCACCTATAACATAGAATAAAGCCATCACATCTGAAATGTTATAAAAAGGATTAAAATTAATGTGCATATACCCATTAACAAAACTCAGTCCTTCAACCATTAACTGATCTCTAGTCAAGCTAGCGGCAGTATCAATTTCATTTGTTCTAAGCAATCGTATATTGTTAATAGATTCATCAGGCGATTCGGTTGACGTCCTCAATGTAAACCCTGACATAAATGAATTTCCACCATTGTTTGACTGAAGGTTAATATCAAACAATACTACATCCTTTTGTCCAAGCCTAATATCTAATGTAGGCAAGGACACAGTTTGAGCTAAAACTCTGTTTATTTTTCTAACTATTACTATTGGTGCACTCTGGTAAGGTAAATTATTTTTACTAATCACTTGACCTAACTC
>JBAXBT010000225.1:0-2640 GCA_037141875.1 Candidatus Riflemargulisbacteria bacterium | reverse complement strand
GTTGTTAAGGATTTGTCCTCGAAGTATGATTAGCGAATGTTAAAACACTCCTTTAGTCATATTGTTGGAATAAGCGAGAAACTGGAAACAACACTTTGGGACTACTGTGTGTTTTCCTGGGATCATTTAGCTGAGGCTTGCGACCTACCAATACCAAAAGCTAAACTTGCACTCCTAAGCCAGGCAATAACTGAGTCACAATCAGCACTTGAGAAAGGTGATCATAAATATTTCAGTAAAGGTCTTAGCAATAAACAAAACTGGAGAATTTTTCCGCATTATAAAAATAATGTCGCGTATCTAGATATAGAAACAACCGGACTTAGAGGCAAATATGATGAAATAACAACTATTGCCATTTACACTGGCAAGGATATTAAATGCTACGTTAACGGACAAAACCTCAACGATTTTGTTAAAGATATTAAAAAATATGACCTACTAGTTACCTATAATGGTAAATGTTTTGATTTACCCTTTATCGAAAGCTTTTTTGATATAAAGCTACACCAATCTCATATAGATTTACGATATGTCTTACATAGTTTAGGCATAAAAGGAGGACTGAAGGGCTGTGAGAAATATTTTGGGATCTCCCGAAAGGAACTTGATGGAATGGATGGATATTTTGCTATATCGCTCTGGAAGGACTATTGTCGCTCTAAAAACCCAAGCACACTTGAAACGCTACTTGCCTATAACGTCGAAGATGTTGTGAACTTAGAATATCTGATGCACCAAGCCTATAATCTTAAGTTACGAGATATTCCTTTCGCTATTCCGAAATTAGAAATCCCTCCAAAACCAGAGGTTCCGTATAAACCAGACATGCAGATAGTAAAAAGATTACTTTCTTTTATGGATTTAAGAAAACTTACCTATTACCGCTAACAACCAATTGTTCAATTAATATCACTATTACTCTTGATGTATATATTTCTATGAGAAATACTTAGTCTATTAACGATATATTTTATATGAACACAAAGATAGTCTCTGCTTTTATAGAAAGAAAAAATAATATAAATGAAGATTTATCGACAGGATCACTTATCTCCTTGGGGAATCTAATTCGAGATATCGTAGACTCAGCAGGATATGAAGTATCAGATACAACTGGGGTATCGGCTATCATGTGTCAGGGACATAGTTTTTTAACTCAGGTTTTGGCAGACTTAATAGGTTTAAAAGGCGAAATAATCGAGTTTGGCCAAAAGGGATACACTCTTCATGTCGCTTTTGCAATTTTAAATAAAGAACGAGGCTGCTACAAAATTCTAGACGCCTATCCAGAAGGCATGTTTGGTCAACCTGAAGTAGCAGTGTATGAACTACCAGAAAATAGTCCTGACATTCATCCCGCACAAAAAGATAAAAGCTGGTATCAACAATATCAAGTTCTGGCTCTTGCTTATAGAAATGTATTGCAAAATAATCCATACTGTAAAGCATCCTTTGCCAAGTATCTTTTAGAGAATAAAATACAATTAAATCGAGATTAGGTCGTCGTACTGAATTGGCCAAATATCATCAAAACTCTCTCTAACTCCGAACATGACACAACGGGAATAATCAATACATAATACTGCTGTTATTTGGCGATAGTAATACTGTACAAATATATAATAATAACCGGGAGGACACTATGCTTAATACAATTATAAATAACGCAGGGCAAGTTAGTACCACTTACAACGCTTGTTCACCAGATGCTGAAACAACAACAGAAAATACTCTAACAGGTGTTCAAAGCTACACCTCGTCAAGTATTACTAGTGAAGACGATAATGTAGAAATATCATCAGGACCAACAACTTCCGATGAACCTATTAGCTGGGGATCAGATTATGATAGCGCAATCGCTCAAGCTAAAGCAGAAGGAAAACAAGTTATAATAATATTCGGACGTCCAGAGTGCGGGAATTGTACTCGTACACAGAATAACGCCAATGGTTCCCCAGAAGTTCGTGGTGAAATAAATGATAACTATATCGCAATCCATGTAAATATTGATACACCTGAAGGCAGAGCGGCTTATACTCCATACCGTGCTGGACTGCCTGCAAGTGGTTGGATGCTACCATTAACTTGTGTAGTAGATCCTAACAATGAAGGTACGGCTGTTGTTCGTACTACAGGAACACAAACAGCTGGTGCTCTACTCTCCACACTGCAACAAGGGATGGAAGGAAAAACAACCCCTACTTCTGATGGCTCAGCTTCTTCACATTCTGGAGGAAGAACAAACAGTTTTTCTTCAGCTTCTGGGTTTAACGCAACTTTCAATAGAAATGAATTTATTCTTGGCCTTACTTCTGGACTTCTAGCAGATGTGATTTCAGATATTTCCACAAATGATGATGATAACTCTGGCTATACTGAAACTGGTGAAATAAGTAATCCGGACCATATTCCTGCAAATAATACTACGGCTAGCGTTGCTACAACGCTACCTCCTATTAGCGCAGAATAACTATTCCCAAGGGAACTTGACACTTTTGATAGCAAGTTCCTTTTTCATAACAGAAATGTCTCGTTGAACACTAAGAGGTAATGGTATGCCTGTTATATTTCTTTCTTTTCTAGCAATATATTCCTTTTCTCCAGCTGTGTAAATTCTGTCTTGACCAGGTGCCTTAG
>JBAXBT010000224.1:0-2642 GCA_037141875.1 Candidatus Riflemargulisbacteria bacterium | reverse complement strand
GTAAAGCTACCTCTTCTATATTATTAAGGTTTAGTGGTTTTATCGTGTTGTTAATTGTCAAAGTATCTGATTCATCTGGCATACTTACTTCAGAGCCAACCAATAATCTTAACTGGTCTGAAAGTGATTGCTGTTGTGACGTTAACTCGTTTTGTCTTAGGTCATATTGTTTCAAGGCTAACTCAAGACTTAGTTCATCTATTTCTAACGCTAATCCTGACTTAACTAATGCCTGCAAATTCTTATACTGCAACGACATGCGGTCCTTGCTTCTTGCCAGAATCCTCTTTTGAAGCGCTATCCCCTGAAGTTCTCGCCAGGTTTCCACCACCTCAAACGCTATCTGTTTGGTCTTTTTGCTTACTTGTAAGTGAGTGATTTCATTTTTTAACATCGCCAGATTGGTTTGGGATTCTTTCCCGAAACCATTAAACAATAAGTAATTTAAATTAAGTGCCGTATCGTAATTATTATTCTGGGCTAACTTCATAGTAACTGGAGGAATAACAACAGAGGGCACTTCGTTCTGATATTTGTAACTGGCATCAAAGGATAACAACGGGAATTGTTTGCTAATAACCTGCGACAACTCTTCTGCTGACTCTTTCTCTATTGCTTGGATAGCTAGAATCTCATAATTATTTTGCTGAGCCAACTGCAAGGCCTCCTGCAAAGTTACCCCTAACCCTAATCCCATGAGAAACAATAGAATCAACAAATATCTCATATAATAAGTTTAACCTTAAATATTTCTTATGTCATCTGAATGGCAAGCTTAACCTAAACGCCAATCAAAGCCTCTATCTATGGTCAACCTCAAATTCACAATAAACCGGCAAATGGTCCGAAAAAATAGTTTCCTTGCACACCTTAAAGGATTTCACTTTTATTTGAGGACTATGCAGGATGAAATCTAGTTGTTTCGTTGGCTTCTTGCTAGGATAGGTGAACTCCTTATTAGTGTTCATATTCTTAAGTCCTGTCGCAGCCAGGAATAAGTCCATCTCCCGCTCACCCCAAAACATATTGAAATCACCAGCCACGATTACTGGCTTTTCTATCTGCTTGATTAACTTAAACAGGCTACTAAGTTGCCACTGCCTGGTTCTATACGACAAGGCTAGGTGTAACAAAAAAACTACTACTTCTTCCATCTCAAGTTCTATCACCAGTCGTTTAACGCCTTTGTCAAAAAAGTGTATCTTAGTATCTGTCATCTCCTGTTTGGTGAGAAAGGCGTTACCCTGTCGGCTCATGAAAGGGATTAATCCAGTTCTTGAGCCATCGCGATACTTTGAGTTGTAATTAAAGTTATAACCTAGCTTTTGAGCAATAAATTCCGCCTGATTCTCTCCATAATGACGATATGAGCCACTATCTACTTCTATTAACCCTATTATGTCGGGATTAATTTTACTTATAAATTCAGTGATTTTTTCAATATTAATACGACTATGTCTCAGAAACCCACTAAAAGGAAATTTTGCTATGAATTTCCATACACGGCATGTACCGTAACGAATATTATAAATTAACAATTTATAGTTCATGATGTAGATATTATAGACTGATTTAAAAAGAATAGTACCAGACATTTAACCAAAGTTAACTGTCATCATTCTCCTTCACTCCATCTGTGTTGTTATGTTCCCTCATACCCCACACCCAATTTTGTTGAGAAAAAACTTCATTGTTATTATTTTGTAATTTACCCTGATATTTTGTCATGAATTCTTCCATGCTTATTTCACTTTCTTGATTTGCATCCTGCACAATTATCGGTTTAGGAATTAATGAGGTTGCCAAAGCAGTTGCTGGCTCGCGCCTATTATCAAACTCATCCCAAGTCATTACATTACTAATGTCAACTTGGTCAAAGTCACTTACCAACAAATCTTCGATGTTAGAACCTGTATAAGCTCCATTAAAAGCAGTAGCGTTATTCTGTAAAACTAAACCGTTGTCGTTTTCAGAACTAACTGACCCTACTGGTAGAAGATTAGGTGAGCCTTGTATAATCGTCAAATTAATACTCCTTACAAATGCTTATATATTCTATATCGTGGACTTCTGTAAAACCCTTGCATGCTATTATTAAAATTTGTAAAAATTATTGAATATTAATTGGAATGTGCCGTAGCTAAACGTTAACGATAGAAAATCAGCGCACCTGAAGGCAAAAAGCCTCTCAGCTTACTCATACCATACCGCGTAACCCTCATCTAGTAACTCTTGATTAAGGAACTTTCCACTCGCAATAAGCTTGGTTAAATCTGTTTCGTCCTTGTCATAGAAAACATCTGCAAGGTAACGCGTATATTTGTCGCGCCAGTATGTTTTAATCGCTATAAACTTACACGCACTTAGCCTGGCTATCGCATAATCTTTGGCTATTTTACCTTCGGCAGTTATGACCTCGGCAGAATTTATTCCTCTGAAACGTAACTTCTGCGTCGTCCACGTATTAAATCCGAGCTCAACATCTACCCAGATAGTATCGCCATCCAGCACCTCGAGCACGTTTGCTTTATAGGTATAGTGAGGCACAGCGCCGAGCTTTATGCGAGGAGCACCTTTAGTTTTCCGAGCGGAACTTGCTATACAAAAGTTAAAGCCAAGGTCAACCATTTCCCGCCCATCTA
>JBAXBT010000223.1:0-2652 GCA_037141875.1 Candidatus Riflemargulisbacteria bacterium | reverse complement strand
ATAAATTTACAAGACCACGATTTTTTAGTTGATTTAGCACGCAACACCAAGGGAACCTTCTTAGTAAATTTAGCAAAAAACCCCATTTGTCCTTACAATTTAAAAGAGTTAGAAACAATTTTTAAATTAATACGAGAAAGCAATGGATTTGGCACTTTACCAGATTTAACTGTAATTAGAACATTACACGAAATGAAATGGTGGATAGTAGATATTGGATTACCAGAAGATTATTTAGCAAAATATTCATTAGAAACAATTTCTCAGCACATTCTGGTGAATAGACTATTCGAAATAGAAGCAAAAGTAGCTAATGGAAGTGTAGACACATATATTAAAGGTTATTCCAATGGAGAAACTTTATATATAGGCAGCAAGTCGTCATCTAGCAAAATAGAAGAAGAAATTACAAAAAATTATAAAGGTAAAAGTTATTATGTTTCTGTGTATAAAACAAAAGCAAAAGACGTTATCGTCTATATAGTAAAAGAGGAATCTCCATTAACAATAGAAGCAAATACATATTCATGTAACGAAAATGTATCTAAAGAGATGGCAAAAAAATATTTAGATATTCTTGAAAAACAAAAAAATTCTTTAACCCCTATTATTGATATTTCAGACAGAAGCGAAATGAAAGAAAAACGGATTATGATATCCTTTCCTAATTCATCTGTTCTAATTTTCAAACATTTCGAAAGTATATTAAATAAATATGGAATTACAGTAAATAGTAAATATTTTCATAATATCAATTCAGAAAATCGAAGCATTTATACTCTATATGCGCCAGATTACTGTGCGGAAAACATACAAAAGAACCTATCTGAACTTGTCAGAGACATTAGCAACTTAATGATTTGCCCAACTAATCAATTTAGCGATTTGCTTAATAAAGGATTCACCTTAGACCAAGTGCTGATAGCTAATACCATCGCTCAATTTGTCCATTTCTTTAGCACAAAAAATTATCCTGAAATTTCAGAACCAAAAAATATTTTAGAACCAAAAAATAAAGCAGCCAGTGCCTTACAACAAAAACTAGACAATAGCGAATTCCCAATAGAAAACATAATCAACACTCTTATAAAATATCCAGAGATGACTAAACTTCTTTCCTCAATATTTATGTCTAACACAAATCCAACAAATGAAAAAACTGATATAACCTTACAAAATGAAATACTAGACACCTTTATAAACGATGAAGCTAATGTGAATGTATTAGAAAATGAAAGACTAATATTTAGTTTTGCAAAGTTATTTATAAATAATGTAATTCGTTCAAATTTCCACATGCCTGAAAAAGCAGCTTTGTCCTTTAGGATGAATCCTGATTTTCTAAATGATTGCCGATATGAAGAACGTCCATTCGGAGTGTTCTTTGTGGTTGGTAAGGACTTTGAAGGTTTTCATACAAGATTTAAGGATATAGCACGTGGCGGAATTCGATTAGTTATTTCAAGAAGTTTAGAAGCTTTTCATAAAAATTTAGATGATGCTTACAGAGAAGGTTTTGGGCTGGCACTAACGCAACAAAGTAAAAACAAAGATATCGCTGAAGGTGGATCCAAAGGAATAATAATTGCAAATTATGGGTTAAGTAAAAAAGATTCAACAGCTGCATTCAAACAATACATTGATGCCCTTCTTGATCTAATCCTTCCACGAAATGCTAAATATATAAACAACTTTCAAGAAGAAATATTATTCCTAGGTCCTGATGAAAACACAGCCGACCTCATGGATTGGGCCTGTGAAAGAGCAAAAGAAAGAGGTTATACCTTTTGGAAAAGTTTTACAACTGGCAAATCTCCTGAATTAGGCGGCGTTTCACATATCGATTATGGGATGACAACAACCAGCGTTCATGAATTTACTAAACTAATACTTGAAGCAAAAGGATTAAATGAAAAAGAAGTAACAAATTTTCAAACTGGCGGCCCTGATGGAGACTTAGGGAGTATTAAAATTCTGATTTCTAAGGATAAAACTATTGGAATTGCGGACGGGGCAGGCGTATTATATGACCCTGAAGGTCTTAATCGTGAAGAATTAACTAGACTTGCACTATTAAGACAAGATATCTCAAATTTTGATACATCTAAACTAAGCGAAAATGGGTTTAGAGTATTAATATCTGATAAAAACATTACTTTGCCATCTGGTGAAAAGGTGAAATACGGAGAATCCTTCCGTAATTTATTTCATTTACATCCTTTATCTACAACAGAACTGTTTGTGCCTTGTGGAGGCAGACCTAGGTCTATAAATATGTCTAATGTAAATCAACTTCTGATAGATGGCAAACCAAAACACCAACTAATAGTAGAAGGAGCTAACTTATTTCTAACTCAGGAAGCAAGAGAATTCCTTGAGGCTAAAGGAGTAAAAATAATCAAAGACAGCTCAGCGAATAAAGGAGGAGTTACATCTTCATCTTATGAAGTTCTAGTAGGGCTAGCTCTATCCGACTCTGAATTCACGGACCTTATGCTTGCTAAACAAACACATGACATTAGAGGGTTTAGACAAAATAATATTGATAAGATGACATTAGCTTCAATGAATGATGAAAATTTCTCTCTTGATAGATTAATCGAAAACGCAGGACATGAGGGCGAAGTGCCAGAATTTAGAAAAAAATATATC
>JBAXBT010000222.1:0-2659 GCA_037141875.1 Candidatus Riflemargulisbacteria bacterium | reverse complement strand
GGTTTTTAATAGCATAATGTCTGATCACTCCATAGATCTTTCACAAGATCCTATAGTTATCGATACACTTAAAGCATTGCTTTATTTATAGTAACGATTCACTATTTACGTCCCTTTTTTCTATCCCTCCATATATCTCTTGAATCCATACCTCTAAAAGTTAACTAATAAATGTTTAATATTTTCTAAAACGGGTATAAATGAATACATAAAGTACTTATAGAAGGAGTCATTATGCAGATTTTACCTGATAACTTTGATGTAACAAATTTTAATAATCATTTTTCAAAACAAAGTCAAATTGCTAGAAATGATCAGTTGGTTGCAGGAAGTAACTTTCAAAAAGTATTGCAGAATCAGTTAAGTTCTATTCCTCTTGAGTCTGCAATGAATAGTACTAATACTGAGATAAAGAAACGCAAGAAAGATTCTGAAGAGATAATGGAGGATTTTAGTGAGATTGCTGAAGATACCTACGATGTTCTTACAGCAGAAAGAAAGATAAGGCAGTTGTTTCGTAAATTAAGGTTAGGAGAAACAGATGTTAACCAATAATGAAGGTAATTTTTATGCATATATCAAGGAACAAATGCAAATAAAGGGTTCAGATAAAACTTCTTCGAAGAGAAATGATAAATTGTCTGCAATAGAGAATAGGTTATTAGAAATGGTGGATTCTCTTAAAATAGCCAAATATAAACCAAAAGATGAAGATAATTTTTAAAATCATTGCAACATTTCAGATTAAGTTACGATAACTTAAGTGAAAGGTTAAACAGAAGGAGTTGCAGATGAGGTTAAAGATAGTAGCTTTTGTTGAAAATACTCACAATTCACCTTTAGATCAACGATATCATGAACTTGCTTTATATCAGAAAATTTCAATAAAAAATAAAGAATCATTGCAAGATGCTATATATAAATTAAGGGAAAATAAAGACATAAGTTCTGTTTCTTTAAGGCAGGAGCTAGAAGCTTACTTGAAAACAGTTATAGCATTAATCGATAAATTAGAAGTTAATAAACTATTAATTGCTGGTTGTTATCAAGTTCCTGCAATCAACGCAGGTCTTGAATTTGCAGGTATTAATAATATAGTGATAGGTTTAACTGCAAGGGTGCCAAATTGTTGTGTAAATGTAAATGTTTCTAATTCCGAAGATTTAGTAAAAAGGTTTAAGATAATTGAAACTGAAGGTAAACAAATGTCTCAACGAATCCTTAGTGAGAGGATAAAATCATTAGTAGATGCTATTCGAGATAAACAATTATTACAAAGTGATGTTGATGAGAGAATTGAAAGATTAACGGCAAGGAGAGAATCAATCATTAGTTTAATGAAAGATAGTATTGATACTATCATGACTGACGAATATGTGACTAATAAAGAGCTTAAGCTACAATTAATTGAAGATATAAAAAAACATTATAATCCTCTAATTCTCGGCATTAACGAGATCTTAGAATTATTGCGAGCTTACTCTGTAGCAGGAGCTGAGAGTTCCGCTAAAAACAAAGAAGATGTACTGAATGCTGTGTATCATGAGTTAAGAATAACTGAGAGTAGAATAAGTACAATTGATAAAGTTATAAAATATTGGACGTTTGAAGGTAATTTGAGTGAGCGTAAGTTAGTTTTAGAAAATAAACAGAAGATATTTACAATAGTTAAAAACATCATAAATAACAATGGAATAATGAATGTTAAACAACAAAATCAACTTAAGGATCTGACAGGCATTGATTTTGATGATAATTATTTTAAGAATATAAATGGAAATATCAATAATTTTATTAAAGATATTTTAGTTAGCAAGGAGGCTATTAGTAAAAATATAAATTCAAATTCTAGTAAAGGGACAGAAAGGTTAAATAAATTATTAACTCATATAGCAAGTATAAAAGGAGATTCATCAAAAATATCAAGTATGAGGAATCAAATATCAATGTTAATTGAAGATTTACAAAAACAGATTAGATTTGAAATGAATGAAGCTAATAGTGATTTGGAAAAACAAAGTATTAAAGAAAAATATGAGCCAATCCTTAAAGAGTTAAAAGAAGCTCAAAAGATGTTAGATTCATTAGCAAATGACTATAATAAATTAGAGGAGCAGGTTATTGCTGATTATAACTTTGTACTAAAAGGATTGATTGAAAATGTAAATGATAATGTTTTTAATTCTGAAAAAATATATTCAGATGTAATAAAGTTTACAAATATCTTACTAAAGAAGTATTCGGAAGATAATGTACAATTTGGTGCAGCTAAAAATGAGAACTTGAAATCAGAAATTAATAAGTTATTGACCGATATTAGTTTAAATTTAAAATTATTAGAACAGATATTAATAGAAAGGGCCAGAATAGCAGCTTAACGGTATTTAAAAGCTCTACTTATCTCACGGTCTATTTCACGTGTTTTAATTGATTCTCGTTTATCACCCATTTTTTTCCCTTTTCCTAGCCCAAGTTCAAGTTTGACGTATTGTCTTTTAAAATAGACCTTTAGTGCAACTAAGGTTAGTCCCTTTTCTTGAATTTTACCGATTAATTTGTTGATTTCATTTTTTTTGAGTAATAATTTGCGTGTTCTTGTTGGAGATACTATTTGAAATGAATTAGTTTTCTCATAAGACTGAATCTCCACATTGAGGAT
>JBAXBT010000221.1:0-2659 GCA_037141875.1 Candidatus Riflemargulisbacteria bacterium | reverse complement strand
TTTGCTTTATCTGCAATATAGGTGCTTATAGTTCCTGCTCCACAAAATAAATCTATAACATTATCCTTATCCTTTACGTATGATAGTATTTTGTCATAAAGAAGCGTTGCGGCTTTGTTATTTACTTGAAAGAAGGAATCAAAAGGAATTCTGAAATTCTTATCACCAATGGAATCAATCAGAGCATCTTCTCCATAAAGTAGAGTTGAATCATTGAGTGCTGCAACATCAGCAAAATCAGAGTGTTTTGCCCATACAAAACCTTTCAGCTGAATGTTATTATTTAGCAAAGAGTTAATAAGCGGTTGAAACATTTTTTCATCTCCTCCTGATGTTATCAAGGTGACGATTATATCCTTTGTTTTAAAGGAGTTGCGTATCATTAGGTAGCGCAATATTCCTGTGTGTGATTTTTTTTGGTAAGGATCTATTTTATCGTTTATAGCCCATTCCTTAGTTAATTTAATTATTGTAGCGTTTTCTTCTTTCATTAATAGGCAGTCAGCTATGTCTACAAATTTATTGTATTGGCCTCCTTCATGATATCCTATGCCAATATCTCCATTTTCTTTTTTAAAGAAGGTGAATTCCATTTTATTTCTGTATCGATAAAGATCAGGTGCAGCGATAGGTATGTGTATTTTATTAATGTCAAATATTTCGTATTGATGTTCGCTATCTTTTTGTAAGCTTCTATTAAGTTTTTCAAAAACTTGTACTACTTTCTTTTTTTTATAGATTAGTTGTTCTTGGTAGGGTGATTGGTAAAGTTTGCAACTTCCGCAAATACCATAATAGGGACATAATTTATTTTCCATAGCATATATGTTACGATGGATAGTGAATTTCAGTAAAGCGAAAACCAATAACCATATGCCTTTTATTGTTGTTTTAAAAATATTAGTTGAAATTGGGTATCTAATCTTTGTATAATGACTAGCGTTTTGCCAAAGCATTACGAAACTCGTATTAGAAAGGTGTGTATTAAAGTTTATGGATGAAGAAGAGAAAGAACTTACAGGATTTGGAGATAATGAGGACCTTTTACCTTTCATAAATCGAGAATCAGTTGTTACATACTCAAATGCTGTTGATTTAGTCATTAGCACAGCATGTAGAAATGATTGCGGTTATTGTTCTTTTAGAAGGGAACAAGATCATTTGGTAGTTCCTTATTCAACGATTAAAGTATTTAAGAAAGCAAGGAAGTCTGGCGCTAGAGAGGCTAATTTGATTGCTGGAGAAAGACCCGATAGTTATACTTCAGTTAGGGCGAAATTTGATATTTGGGGCTTTAATAGTTATTCCGAGTACCTTTATACGGTAGCTGAGCTAGCTTTTCTTGAAGGATTACTTGTGAATTTAAATGTTGGATATCTTTCATTTAATGAATTGAAGTATCTTAGAGAAATTATTGCTTCTGTTGAATGTATGGTTGAAACAACAAATGTTGCAATGTTAGATGATATTCAGCATAAGTTTTCTCCAAGCAAGAATCCTGAAGTAAGGTTTAAATTTTTAGAATATGCTGGAAAATTGAATATTCCTACTAATACAGGAATGTTAATTGGGATAGGAGAGTCACCAGAGGATAGGATTCAAACTATTTCTAAAATCAGAGAGCTTTATGATGAATATCGAAGTATTCAGAATTTTAAGATTGTGCCGTTTGTTAGTGATCCTAAAAGTAAAATGAAGGATTATCCTAACTGTTCAGAAGAATTAGTTTTAGAAACAGTTAGAATAGCTAAAGAAATATTGCCATCAGACATAGATATTTCAGTTCCAATTAATATTTGCACAAACATTAATCGTTTTGTCCAGGCAGGCGTTAATGATTTTGGTCAGATTAGGACCTGTGGACCTGATGCAGTTTTTCCAAAGAAAAGGTTCGAGTCTATTGAGCATTATGAGAAAGAATTGGATCTTATTGGATATCAGTTAGCTAAAAGACTTCCTATTAAAAATTCATTTGTTTCTTCTCAAAAGTATTCAAAAAAACTTGGTCAGTTTTTAGATAAATATAAATTAAGACTAAAAGAGATACAATCTGAAGACGAATTTGTTTTAGCAATGTAATTTTAAGCATTAAAAAACCTGTTTAATACAGGTTTTTTTTAAATAAGCTTTGTGATTGTTATTATATAGCCTACTGCAGGAAGAAATATTAACTGAGAGATAATCAATATTCCTATCATTCTGGATATAATTAGAAAAAACACTACGCTTTTAACATCAGAGGCAGGTCTTGTTTTGTGAACAGCTTGGTCAGTTATTCTTGCTCCTGCTGGGTCTACAAGTAAAGTGAATAGTATAGTGGCAATCCCATTAACTATCCCTGATAGTTGAATAGCGGTAGCCCTTAGGTCAGGAAGATATGCTCCGGCTAGTAATGAAGCAAGTACTCCAATTGTATAGATGGCAGCTACTAGCCCGTTAAGGATTAGAAACTTTTTTGGGATATTTTTTAAGCTTACATCTTCTAACATTTTCATGTTTGGAACTTTTACGCATTTGAGTACTTCTTTCATTCTTCTTGTTGAGAATATTGTCATAAAAAACATTTTTGGAATTGATCCTATTTTTAAAAAGTTTTTGATGGCAAGTTCAAATATATTTACAAATGTAGGTGCTAGAAATGCTGCTATAAGTACCCCTA
>JBAXBT010000220.1:0-2661 GCA_037141875.1 Candidatus Riflemargulisbacteria bacterium | reverse complement strand
AGTGGTGAAATATTTTCAGATATTTTGGACGATGGATTTGAAACAACAGGAACAGAAACTTCCATTGAGATTAATTTCGCAGTTATGAAGTTTAAGCACACTTTAAAGAAGAGTAAAACTTAATAAAGCCTTGTTAGTGCAATTAACAAAAATAGCTCAGCCTGACCTATACGATTGCTATACAATTATGCTAAAATACACCTATGTTTACTCCTAAATATAGAATAACTGAGTATTTTTTAAGTTTAACTGAAAAGATTGTCCAGTTGCAGACAAGGATTAGCGATAGCAATATCCAGTTTGCGCAACTTAAAAAACTACAGCAACAAGCAATGAGTTTAACAGTAAAATCCTCTACAACCATAGAGGGTAATGTTTTGTCTTTAGAGCAGGTGCAGGCATTAGCTGAAAAAAAAGATATTGCTGCTGAGTTTTCTCAGAAACAAGAGGTTTTGAATTATTTTAATGCTCTTGATTGGGTTTTAATGAATTATTCTAAACAGATAACAGAGGAAAGAATTTTGTTTTTGCATAGAATTATTTGTGACAAGCTAATTAGAGAAGAATCATTGGGTGGATATAAGCAGAAGCAAAATTATATTATTAACGAGAACAACATCGTTACCTATACTCCTCCAAGTCCAGAGCAAACCAAGTGGATGGTTAAGGAACTTTTAGATTGGTTGAATGAAGATAATAATAGAAACCCTATAATAGAAAGTGCTATTTTTCATCATTGGTTTGTTTCTATCCATCCTTTTTCTGATGGGAATGGCAGAATGGCGAGGTTATTGTCTCAGTGGATATTATATAAGAATAAATTTGATGCCAAGCATATTTATTATTTAGATACTTTTTATTCAAATGATCGAGATAGATATTATCAAAAAATAATACAAACAAGAGAGCTTGATTATGATTTTACTTATTGGCTTGATTATGTTGCAGAAGGATTAGTTTCAACAATCAATGAAGTTTATGATAAGGTGCTACAGTTAAACCATAAGAGCAAAATCCTCCTTAATGATAAACAGCAACAGTTGTTGGAGTTGTTACGTTATGAGGGAAGGGTAAATACTGCTTATCTTCAGGATGCTTTAAAGGTAAACAGAGCAAGAATAAACCAGTTGATATCCCCGTTAATTAAAGCTGGAATTGTTGCTGTTGAGGGAAAAGCAAGAGCTACCAAATATATCTTAAAATAACTATACGATTTCTATACGATTTCTATACGATTTATTTGTTAAAAGTTTTTTAACTTACATAGAAACTAACAAATAAATTTTGTATAATTTAATTATGAACGAATTGTTAGTTATAGAACCAAACTTACAAATTACCCCTGAAGTACAATCCCTTGTTGAACAAATACAGTTAGAAATCGAGTCTGGTTTTGAACGTACAAGACTTACAATGGAGCATGAAAAACGACAAACATATTGGAATGTCGGAAAGCATATTAAGGAGCATCTTCTTCGCAACTCTAATCGTGCAGGATATGGTGACTATTTATTCCCTGTTTTGGCGGAGAATTTAAGTATAGACAGGGCAACCATATATCGCTGTGTCCAATTCTATGAAGAGTATCCTCAAATTGTCGCGACGTCGCGACAATTGACCTGGAGTCACATTACAGCCCTACTGCCGATTGAGGATAAGAAGCTTAGACAAAAGTATGAAGAAAGAATTATTGAGGATAAACTAACTGTAACTGACCTTCGGGAGTTAATAAAAAGCGACAAAGGGTTACCAAAAAGTTTGCGAGGGAAGGCAACATTGTCTGTGTTCCGTGGTGAACCATGGGTATATCGTTTACAGGAGATTGAGGGGAAAATAGTTGTAGATCTTGGCTTTAATTTTGCAATAGAAAGTCCGCTTCAAAACATTACACCAGATTCTGTTATGAAGGTTCAGAAAGAAAATAGTGAATATAGATTTAACAGTACAGACATAGGAGTTGTGGCACATTATACGTATAAGGCATATTTGTTTGAAGTTATAGACGGCGATACACTTTGGGTAAACATAGGTCTTGGCTTTAATTCTTGGACAAAACAAAAGCTTAGGTTACGTGGCATAAACGCCAGTGAGATTAGCTCCAGTTCCGGAAAGTCAGCCAAGGAGTATATTGAAGCGAGACTAAAAGGTTGTGGCTTTATTGTAGTTAAAACGTATTGGCGTGATAAATATACGCGCTATCTGGCCGATGTTTTCTATGATAAAAAGGAAACAGATTACGAAACATTAGTACAAAATGGTAAATTCCTTAACCAAGAACTATTAGACAAACACTACGCAGTAAAGTATTAAAGTCTTTATTTAAAACTGTTTCAAAACGACCGAGCAATGTTTGAGCGACTAAAATTGTAGAAATTTCGCAATCATTTATCGGTGTAGGCTAAGAATAAGATAGAATCGCAATGCTCCCGCAGGTTGAATATTTGGATATGAAGTTGGCCGTATACTCAAAGGGTGATAAGAAATTTCACAAATTTTAGGGAGTGAGTTTTGTGAGGTCTTGATTTTTTGGCTTCGTTTTTTCATCAAGGAAAAAATGAAGATAGAAATTATTTTGAGAAAATCATTTTAAGAGCCATTATTAACATCAAAACACCAAAAAGTTTTTGCAAAACAGTATTACTCAAAGACAGTCCAATCTTA
>JBAXBT010000219.1:0-2678 GCA_037141875.1 Candidatus Riflemargulisbacteria bacterium | reverse complement strand
GTATCTTTGAGATTTGTCGTCGTTCCGTCCACTTTGATTATCTTAGCCATTTTCAGTCTCCTGTAGGGTTGTTGCTCTCTACCCCTATATTGCATCAGGAAGCGATAAATCCGGAACTAATGGTGGGCGGTACAGGAATTGAACCTGTAACATCCAGCGTGTAAAGCTGACGCTCTGCCAATTGAGCTAACCGCCCGATATGGGTATACACAGACATACCCACATTATACTTCTATGGCATCAGAATATTCAGTTTTCAAACAACATTTTTACTGGCGGAGAGAGAGGGATTTGAAATTCATAATTCTTTGATATTCCCATCCTATGTATAAGGGGTGACACATGCAACCACTATACACAGAAACCGAATTCAAAGAAGCCAAATCCCGCCAATTACTTCCTCTAAAATGTATTTACTGCGACAATACATTCCTCAAGCCAAAACATGACATCCAAAACGCAGACCCAAAAACAAATGAATGCTGTTTCTGCTCCATGTCTTGTTCTGCTCCACACAAAACCGGAAAACATAACTCATCCATCACCGTTTATTGTGAACAATGCTCCAAACCCTTCAAAAAACTACCATCTTCCATCAAAAAAACCAAACACAACTTCTGTTGTAAGTCCTGTGCTGCTAAATACAACAACGCCCATAAAACCAAAGGTACTCGTATTTCCAAACTTGAAATCTGGCTATCCAAACAACTCCCATTACTTTATCCAAACCTTGAATTCCATTTTAATCGTAAAGATGCCATCAATGGTGAACTCGACATCTACATTCCTTCCCTCAAACTTGCCTTTGAACTTAACGGCATATACCACTATGAACCCATCTACGGTCCTGAAAAACTCTCTTCAATCCAAACTAATGATACCCGCAAAGCCCAAGCCTGTTTTGAGAGAAGTATCGAACTTTGCCTCATTGATATTTCCACTCAAAAGTATTTCAAAGAACAAACTGCTACTAAATTCCTTTCCATCATCACTAATATCATCAACTCCAAACTGTCAGGGTCTTCGCCAGTTGTTCCCAACTGCCTAGTAAGCACCACGTAGAGGTTCCCCAACTTCGCCTACCCGGAGAGAGAGGGATTTGAACCCCCGGTGGTGTAACCCACAGTAGTTTTCAAGACTACCCGTTTAAGCCCCTCACGCACCTCTCCTTTTCATACACTACCACGTAATCTTTTCCATATTTTTCAACAGCATACCTAATAAATATCTCCATATCTTTTGGCATCAACACATGAACTCCCGAACATGACGCCAATTTCGCTCTCCCCTTATCATCCAACCACGCCTTAACCTCCACATACGTTCCATCCGGCATCTTAAAATCTGGCAAATACCTATGTATTTCACCCTCCCAGACATACTCAAACTTGTCTTATTCCGTTCAAATGGGATACCGTGGTCAAGATGATACATTACCCACGCCAACTCCCAAGATGAATCACACCATATTCCTTTGTACCATCCGTGTTTACCTCTTCCAGATTTTCTCCTATATCCTCCAGACTTTCCACCCGCCTTCATTGAAACAGATAAGTTTTTCCTTCTTTGTTGTTCCTTATCTTCGGTACTCGCCATTCCACTATGCCCAATATGTGAAACACTCAACTTATGTTTTATCTTTACCGACTTTTCTTTTCCATAAATCTCGTCATACGTCTTACCCCTCCAAATTGTAATCTTTCCTGCCATTCCCTTCGGATGTCCATTCTTCCACTTCGGACAAATACCTTTATGGGATTCACTATTCTTCCGACGCATCTCTGGACAAGACTTTGAATCCACCTCACAACAAATCTTTCCCATTTTAAGTACAAACCTAGCAGGACGACCACACCCCATCTCACATAACAATCCTCCTTGTTTTATCGCATCACTAACCATCCCCGCCTTATCCAACTCTTCACGACAATACACTCGATGACAAGCCCATCCCGCCTTATTAACAAACTCTTTCCCGCAATCTAAACACTTTTCCATATTCCACCTCCTACCCATAGGTAGAATATCAAACAATTATCACAATCAAGGCGGACCTGATAAGCCAGACTCTAGCATCTCTCCATAATGCGGGTTGCCTTAAACCACTCAGCCACTTGCCCGTTGATACCATCTCAGGGCTAGGTGGGATTTGAACCCACGAGGACTTTTCAGTCCTACCCGCTCTGGAGCACCAGACGGAATTTGAATCCGTGACCTCAACCTTGGCAAGGTTGCGTTCTACCAACTGAACTACTGGTGCATTTTAAACCACATCACCCGCATCACCAAACTTCCTCGACAATATCTCCGCAACTTGACTTAATCCCAGCTCATAAGGTGACAAGGAATAAGTCCTCGTCCACTTGTGATGAATCTGCTTATGATTCGCCACTCGTATCACCAGCAACTCCATCACTTCACCTTGTGACCTAGTCAACTCCACATAGACCGTACCTGTCCCTGCTACTTTGATCCACGAACGTTCCCATCCGCACAAACCAGCAACTTCAGACACTTCCTCCGCTATCCCTATCAACCATACTATCATATTTTGGTGGTGAGAGAGGGAGTTGAACCCCCGACACCCGCCTCTTCAGGGCGGTGCTCTACCAACTGAGCTACCTCACCAAAACAAAAAACCCCATCCGGATTTTATTCCGAACAGGGTCTTTTTATTG
>JBAXBT010000218.1:0-2688 GCA_037141875.1 Candidatus Riflemargulisbacteria bacterium | reverse complement strand
GCCTGGCATTCGCGGCGTTTTGCCCCTCCAACTCTGGCCCCCCAGCCGCAGCGAGGCGGCCAATTCACCCTGGGCCAGGATCGTTCGGCGGCGCTGGCCCGCTACCACCCCAGAACACCCCAGTTGTGTTCCCGATGTTAGGGTCGCGATCGAGCACCTCAATCAACCGGTTGTCCCTGACCGTGGCTATGGTTCGCTGCCTCATCGGAAGGTACATCAGCGGCATAATTATGGGGTCGTCGGGGTGGAGCCGAAGCGTAACCCATCCGACCTTCGAGTAAAATCTCGTCCGCCAAGCGATTCCCTCCTCGAGTTCATCTCCCTGCGTGCCAATCCGGAGCAGCCCAAGTCGAGCGCCAAGCTCTTGATAATGGTCCGCAATCTCATTGCACGCGCGCGAGCCAATGCCTGCTTTTCGGTGGGGAAATTCGATCTCGATGTCATTGAGGACAAAGATCGGCCAGTAATCTGCATAACCAAACTGCGTTTCGTAATAATTGAGTGCCCCGATGTATTTGTGGATGCAAAAGTTCTCTGTGAGGTCCTGCAAGGTGGCGCACAATGTAGCCTCCGCCTCACCGACCATTTGGCGTTGTGAGTTGAGGATCCTAATAAAGTTGTGCATGCGGACCTAAGGTAGCTGAGCTACCGCCGATTCACGGCGTGACCCGCGACAGCGGAACTGAAAGCGCCCACGGCGGTTGGCTCCGGCGACTTGTTGGGCATTACCGGCAAATCTTGGGCTCTGAATCACAGTAGAAGACTCGATGGCTCAACGCCTGCAGACTCGGCAAGGTTCGATTTACAATCATCAAAGCGTCAGGCATCGGAAGCAATAGAGCACCTTCGGGCATTCCTTCCGGCTGCGGGAAAGTCGTGGTGATTCCTTTTAGGTTTTCTAGATGGGTGGACCAGTCCTTATCGAACCTCTCGGTTGTATGGCCTTGGCCTTTATATTCTAGCGGCTTCGCTACGATTATTAAAATGTATGTTGTGTTAATTTTGCTGTTGTTTCATCCCATAAAGTTTCAAGGTCGGTTATCCTAGTTTTTGCATCACTCATCTTTCCTGCATTAACTAAATCTAAGGTATCCTGAGTTATTTTTTTATACTCTGATAAATCGCCTAAAGGTGCATTTGCAGAAGCAACAACAGGACTAGATTTCTGTTGCATTGCATTGTGTACAAAGTATCCAGTACCAGCTATTATTAAAAGTATTAAAAATAAACCTCCAATTTGCATATAGAGATGTTTTCTTTCAGTTTTTTCTAGTTTTTCATGTTCAGATGCAACTTTTTTTAACATCTGGTCTTTTTTGGTTATTGAAAGGTATAATACTGTAAACGTAATTCCTAAAGCAAATATAAATGTGGTTATAGTTGGTCCTAATCCTAATCCTCCACTAGCAGGTGATTGTGAAAGATAGTCTCCAATTGATGCTCCTAGAGGACGTGTTAAAATATATGCAATCCAAAATGTTAATATTGAATCAAATTTAAGTTTCCAAGCTACAACAACTGTAAGTATCATTATTGCAACAACTAATCCTGTAATCAGATAACCAATTCCGAAACCTTCTGCATATAGGTCTCCGGTAGCTGTTCCGAGTGCAAATGTAAATAATATTACTATCCAATAGAAAATTTCTCTTTTCCGATTATCTATTGAATGTATTGATAATGTTTTTTCCTTTGCATACCAAACAATAAATGTTAAACCCAATAATATAGTAAATATTATAGTACTTAATTCTAAAGGTACATTAAAACCGTCAGTTAAGTTATCAGTAACAAGAGTTCCAAATATACTAATTATAAAAACCGTAAGCCAATATAACCAAGGAGTGTATTTTTTTGATTTTATTTTAAAGAATAGAACAACAAAGAAAACAACACCCATAACTATTGACGTTATAACTAGACCAAATCCTAAACTTACATTAAGAAAATCTGAGGCAGTCTCACCAACAGTTGTACATAATATCTTAATTATCCAAAAGAAGATGGTCACTTCTGGAACTTTATTCAATAATTGTTTACTTAAGATACTTGTTGTTTCTGTCATTTTGATATTTTTAAAATTTATAAATTCTTTATAAAGCTTATGAATCATTGTTGAATTATTTTTTCTGATAACTATTTTTTTAAATCATACTATATAAACTAATTAGTTCAACCATCGAAGAATTATTTTTATTTTTTAGGATATTTTTTACACATAGTCTTATTATTACTAAAGGTAGTCTTGCAACTATTATTACTAGAATTTAATAACGTTTTGCATTGAGCTTTTTTTGTTTTGTCTTTCCCAGCATTTTTCATACAACCTTTATTGGTATTTTTTGCTTCCTTTTGACAATCATTTTTCGTATTTGTTACATCTTTTATACACATACTCTGGGTATATTTATTGGTTGAATTTGTAGTGCTATTAGTATTTATAGGAACAGTTGGGTTTGTATTATTATTTTGTGTTAAATCTAAAAGTTTGCTATGGCACTTCATTATTTGAATGTCCGAAGAACTTGTTTCGAGGACATTAGTGGCCTCCCCCTACAAGGGGGAGGTTTGGAGGGGGATGAGGTTGTATGACGGAGCAGAATATGTTTGAATCAAAAATAATTATCGAATCCCTGCCGATTGGCGGCCCGGATGAGGCCGAACGCAGGATCTACTCTGAGAAGGGCG
>JBAXBT010000217.1:0-2688 GCA_037141875.1 Candidatus Riflemargulisbacteria bacterium | reverse complement strand
AACTACTCATACAATGATAATCCATCGTCAGAGAGTGAAGAAAAATGAAGGAGATACTGCTAAGCTCTATGAACAAATAGCTCTCGAAGAGGAAACCCATGAAAGAACTAGGGCAAAAGACGAAAAACAACGTAAAGAAATGGAAGAATTTATTGCTAGATTTAAGGCAAAAGCTAGTCTCGCTGGAATGGCACAATCGAGAGTTAAAGCACTCAATAGAATGACGGAGCTTACCAAATTAGACAGGATTGCGAATCTAGAATTTAGTTTTAATGAAGCTGATTTTCCTGCAAAAAATATTATGAGTGCAGAACATATTTCTTTTTCTTACCCTCATAAAGAGACTTTGATTAGTGATTTTTCGATTACAATTTCAAAGACCGATAGAATCTGTATCGTAGGAAAGAATGGAAGAGGCAAAACAACGCTTCTTAAGCTTTTAAGTGGTGAACTTAAGCCAGTAACAGGAACAGTTTCTCATCATCCAGGAGTGAAGATGGGTGTTTTTGGACAAACAAATATTGAGAGGCTTCATACCTCTAAGACTATAGAGTCAGAGTTGATGTCTTCTTCTGGAGAAACAAATCCTAAGGTAATTAGAAGTGTTTGTGGGGCAATGATGTTTTCAGGCGATTTAGCTAAAAAGAGCATCAAGGTTTTATCAGGTGGGGAGAAAAGCAGAGTATTATTAGGCAAAATTTTACTTACACCATCTAATCTTTTGCTTCTTGATGAACCGACAAACCATTTAGATATGGATTCTTGTGATTCGCTTATAGAAGCTATTAATACTTTTTCAAGTGCTGTTATCGTTGTAACTCACAATGAATTATTTTTAAATAACATAGCTAACCGGCTTATTGTTTTTAGTGAAGAAGGTATAGATATTTTTGAGGGTACTTATGCTGAGTTTTTAGATAGAGTTGGTTGGCAAAATGAAGTTGGAATAAGCAAGAAAAAGAAGGTAAAAGCAGAAATAGTTAAGCCTAATGAAGTCGATATTCGTAAGCAGCAAAATGAGCTTAATAAAGAAAAAAATGCTCAAATAAGAATAATCGAAAATGAGATAATTAAAATTGAGAAAAGAATTGAATTATTAGAAAAAGAGATTTCTGACAACAATAATAAGATTTCAGAAGCGGCAGTGTTAAATAATGGGAAACTTATCACTCAGTTATCAAAGGAAAATCACGATTTCAAGTTAAAACTTGAAGCACAGTATGAACTTTTAGAAAAAGAAATGGGAAAACTTTAAGAGCAAAAGACTTAATCTTTTGCTCTTAAAGTATATTTCTAATAACTGTGCTTTTTTTCTTTCTTTTCTAGTCTTTTTTCTTTAAGATTTTTAGTTGGTTGTTTTTTGTTTTCCTTTTTTGCCTCTTTTTCTTTTCCCATGATTTCACTCCCTTTCATTAGAAAACTAATTATGAGTATATCAAGAAATACTTTCTAGATAAAGGCTTAGGTGTTAAAAAGATATATAAATATTTTATAGTTAATAAAAAGCCAGACTATAGGTTATAGGTCTGGCTTTTGGTTGTATCTAATTAAAGCTGAATACTATCCAGCAACAAGAATACTCATAATACGAGGTTGGTCTAGAAGGTAATTGATTTTATCTTGCATTGATATAATAAATAAATCAATACTAAGTTCTCTATTTAATATATCTTCAAGTTGATAAAGATCAAAATTAGTATTTTTTCTATTGATAAGCTCTACATTTGCTATATATTCTTTTACCAGAGATGTTAATTCGCAATCATTCATTATTTTCTCCTTTCCTGACTAATAATTTTTTATTTCAACATTATTGCTAGGATAGCATTTAGGTTTTATATATGTAAATAATTTCTGGAAATTTTATTTTTAGTAATACATATAATAATGACATTTTATGCCACCATTATATAATTTTCTGCGTTTCTCGGAGCGAATTTGAGTTAATTTATCTAGTTGTTCATGAGGGCAGAGAACGTAATAAGCCCAAGTAGGGAAGTTTTCTCTAAATACTTGGCCCATTTCTTTATAAAGAATATCTGCTTCTTCAGGAGTTATTAATCTTTCGCCATATGGTGGATTAGTGATTATCTTGCCTACATTAAAACGTGAGCGTGCTTCTTTTAAAGGTTGGTTTTGTAAGTAAATGTCATCTAATCCTGCTAGCTTAATGTTTTCTCTAGCTATTTTTAGTGCTTTCCAGTCAATGTCTGAACCATAGATGTTATATTCAACATTTTTTTTAATTGCTGAGTTGGCTTCTTCTCTTACTTTCACCCATAGTTCCTTAGGTAAAAAAGACCAAGTTTCAGAGACAAATGAACGTTTTAAGCCAGGAGCTATGTTCTTTGCCATCATAGCAGCTTCAATAAGGATAGTTGCCGTACCACACATAGGGTCAAGTAATGCTTCCTTTTCCGGTTTCCAGCGACTTAACATAACTAGACCAGCTGCGAGTGTTTCCTTTAAGGGAGCTTCATTCATGTTTTCTCTATAACCTCTTTTGTTTAAACCCGAGCCACTGGTGTCTATACTCAGGATAACGGCGTTTTTCTCGTTTTGTACACGTATTTCATAGAGGGAACCAGTTTCTGAGAGAATAGAGGTTTTGTGATATGCTTTGAGACTTTCTGCAATGGCTTTCTTGACTATTGCTTGGCTGTCAGATTTGCTAAACAGAGTTGCGTT
>JBAXBT010000216.1:0-2694 GCA_037141875.1 Candidatus Riflemargulisbacteria bacterium | reverse complement strand
ATATCCCATACCTTACAGCATAGAAAAGATACTTTAATTGTTCTGAACGAAAGGCTAGCTGACTAAAGGACTTTTCCTTATACTTTGCATCACTTATCTTAAACGCTGAACCAACTACAGGTACAGAGACAAGCTTTTTGTCAGGTATTATTTTAGTAAACGTTTTGTACACTCGATAGCTGTGATATGGAGATGTAACTAACATAAGCTTATGAATATTCCTATCTTGGATATATTTCTTAGTTAGCATAGCATCTGTATATGTGGAAATAGAATCAGACAACACAACTAAATCAACACCCTTAACACGCAATCTATTCATATAATCATTCTGATAATTATCAACATAACCACCTGAGTATAGAATCTTGTTTGCATAACCTTGTTCTGCCAAAGAAAAAGCATACTCTAAGCGTTCCATCTCACCAGAAGGGACAACTATAAGGTCTACCTTTTCAACTGGTTGATTTACAATAAGTTGCTCAGGAGTAAATGGAAATCCAATTAGAATCCTTCCAACATAAATTGTAGGAATAAGTAAAACTATTAATAAAATTGTTAACAATATTTTTTTCATAAATTATCCCTTAAATACCCCACTATTCGCTCACAAGATTTTCCATCACCATAGGGGTTATATGCTTTAGACATACTGTCGTAAGCTTTTTTGTCATCCAAAAGTAAACTCATTTCTGCAACAATCTTTGATTTGTCTGTTCCAACCAATTTAACAGTCCCAGCCTCAAGCCCTTCTGGCCGTTCAGTTGTATCTCTCATTACAAGAACAGGCTTACCTAGCCCCGGTGCTTCTTCTTGAATACCACCACTATCTGTCAGAATAACTGTTGATTTGCTCATCAAATAAACAAAGGGCAAATAATCTAAAGGCTCTATCAAGTAAACGTTTTTTATCCCTTTAAGCACATCACTCACAGGTTTACGCACATTAGGATTCAGATGCAACGGATAAACAATATCAACCTCGGGATATTTGTTAGCAATTTCCTTAATGGCTTCGCAAATGTTTAGAAAACCTTGTCCAAAGTTCTCTCTACGATGACCAGTAATTAAGATGAGCTTAGGCTCATTTTGGATGATTGGATGATTGGATGATTGGATGATTGGATGATTGGAGGAATGGAGGGATGGATAACCGAAATCTGCTATCTTTTTACTTAATGTTTCTTTAAGTGAAGGATTAGTATCAATCTTCTTTATTACCCAATAGAGAGCGTCTATGACAGTGTTACCAGTTACCACAATATGTTCACCACTAATATATTCACTTAATAAACAATCTGCGTTCCTCTGAGTTGGAGCAAAATGATACTTACAAAGACGGTCTGAAAGTTGACGATTGGCTTCTTCTGGCCAAGGAGATGTTAAGTCGTACGTTCTAAGACCTGCTTCGATATGTCCAACAGGTATCTGTTCATAAAAAGCAGCCAGACTAGTAGCAAATGCGGTAGTAGTATCACCGTGGATTAAAACAAGATCAGGAAAAAAATCTTTTAAAACAGGTCTTATCTCCAGAAGCACTCGACTGGTAATATCAAATAGGTCTTGTCCTTCTTTCATAATATTTAAATCATAGTCGGGAACTATTTCAAAAATACTCAATACTTGATCCAGCATCTCTCGATGTTGAGCTGTAACGCATACTTTAGTCTGAAAAATATCAGGATATTTTTTAAACTCATGGACCAAAGGACACATTTTAATGGCTTCCGGTCTGGTGCCGAAAACAATTAATATCTTCTTCACTTAAGGATTCCTTTTAGATATTCGCCATATTGATTGCTTTTTAACTGCTCAGCTAGTTTTGACAGTTGTTCTCTGCTAATCCAACCTTTTAGATATGCTATCTCTTCTATACAAGAAATCTTTACACCTTGGCGTTCTTCAATAGTCTTCACAAAATAAGCTGCATCCAAGAGGCTCTCATGGGTGCCTGTATCTAACCACGCAAACCCTCTACCTAGATTCATTACTTGTAGCTTATTGGCCTCAAGATAAATTCTATTTACATCTGTTATCTCCAGCTCTCCCCTTGAAGATGGCTTCAAATTCTTGGCAATATCTACAACAGAATTATCATATAAATATAGGCCAACAACTGCATAATTACTCTTAGGTTTAAGAGGCTTTTCCTCTATGCTAATAGCTTTTCCCTCAGCATCAAATTCCACTACGCCATAACGTTCAGGGTCTTTTACTCTATAACCGAAAACAAGTCCGCCACCATCTTTTTTAATATTAACAACAGCTTCTTTCAAAATATTTACAAAATCATGACCATAGAAAATGTTATCACCAAGTATCATACAAACATCATCACCATCGATGAACTCTTCGCCTAAAATAAAAGCCTCAGCAAGTCCGTTTGGATCTTTCTGTACTTTATAGCTTATTGCTAGTCCATAATCTGAACCGTCTCCGAAAAAACTCTCAAACCTTGGAATATCTTCGGGCGTAGAAATAATAAGTATCTCCCTAATCCCAGCAAGCATCAAAACTGACAATGGATAATAGATAAGTGGTTTATCATAAACCGGTAAAAGTTGTTTGGACATTACTTTGGTAAGGGGATAAAGTCTGGTGCCTTTGCCTCCTGCTAAAACTATACCTTTCATATAAGAACCTCCATATTTTTGTATAGTTTATTGTCGCATATGTTGGGTGAATGGTGAATAG
>JBAXBT010000215.1:0-2698 GCA_037141875.1 Candidatus Riflemargulisbacteria bacterium | reverse complement strand
AAATCTAAACTTTTACAAATAAATTTCTGCGAAGTATTCATTAATAAAGCACCTGGCAACAATCCTGATTCAGTAAGTATCTGAAATCCATTACAAATACCTATTACATAACCACCATTGTTGGCGAATTTAATAACTTCTTGCATTATCTTAGAAAACTTAGATATAGCACCACATCGCAAATAATCTCCGTAAGAGAAACCACCTGGCAATATAACCATATCAATATCCTTCGGCAATGAAGATTCCTCATGCCAAACATAGACAGCATTTTCATGCAATTGGTCTGTTACTGCATGATAACAATCTGAATCGCAGTTAGACCCAGGGAAAACTATAACAGCATATTTCATTTTAGACCCTTTCTATATAAAATTCGTATTTTTCTATAACTGGATTAGATAAAACTTCCTTAGCCATTTTATCAACATTTTCTTTTACAGCTTTCTCGTCATTGTTATCAACTAAAAATTCTATGTATTTTCCAATCTTCATGTTTGATAAACCTTTATATCCTAAATGATCCAGAGAATGACTAACAGTTTTACCTTGTGGATCTAGAACATCATCTTTTAACATTACATGCACTTTTACTTTAAACATTTACTTTCTCCTTCTTATTGTTTAACTGTTTATTTGTTTAACTGTTTATTTATGTTTTGATTGCCTTACTGTTTTATATAAAACATAAAAAGACAAAATTCATTTAACACATAAACAAGTTTGCGTTAGCAAACTATAAACATATCAACAAATAAACTATTTCTTATTCTCTGACTTGTCCATTACCTTTAACTATATATTTATACGTAGTTAGCTCTTTTAACCCCATTGGGCCTCTAGCATGCATCTTTTGAGTACTAATGCCTATCTCTGCACCAAAGCCAAATTCAAAGCCATCAGTAAACCTTGTAGAAGCATTTACCATAACAGAAGACGCGTCTACTTGCTTACTAAAAAGTTCTATAGATGCTTTATTCTCTGAAACAATAGCCTCGGTATGTTTAGAGCCAAACTTATCAATATGAGAAATAGCCTCATGTACATCGTCAACAACTTTAATCGAGATCTTATAATCCAAGAATTCAGTAGCGTATTCTTTATCAGTTGCTGGAAAAATACTCTTATCATAAGCTTGTGTTCTTTCGCATCCAAATATTTGAACACCATTCTTATTATATTCAGCAATTATTATTGGCAATATTTTGTCTGCTATATCCTTATGGACTAACAAAGACTCAGCTGCATTACAAACACTAGGTCTTTGTACTTTTGAATTAACAGCTATATTCAAAGCATTCTGTAGGTTAGCTGAGCTATCGATAAAGACATGACAATTCCCAATTCCTGTTTCAATGCAAGGAACTGTAGCAGAAGCAACAACAGTATTTATAAGCCCAGATCCTCCTCTAGGAATAACTAAATCAATATATTGCTTAAGAGTCACTAATTCTAAAACAGTCTCTCTGGAAGTATGCTCAATAAGATTTATAGTTTGTTCCGGAAAACCTACTTTACTTAAAGCGTCATTAAGAACACCAACAATAGCAATATTAGAATTTATAGCAGAAGATGATCCTCTAAGAACGACAGCATTGGACGTCTTTAAAGTAAGCCCTGCAGCATCAACTGTAACATTAGGTCGTGCTTCATAAATTATTCCTATAACCCCTATTGGGACTCTTACTTTAGAAATACAAAGTCCATTTGGCCTATCCCATTCTTCCATGAGCTCATTAATAGGATCTGGTAATTTGATAATAATCTCAAGGCCTTGAGCCATGTCTTCAATTCTTTTTTCATTCAGTGCTAATCTATCTAAAAGCGCTTTCCCAATATTCTCTTTTTCACCCTGTAATAAATCTTTGTTGTTTTCAAAAATTATATAATCACTATGAGCTCTTAAGGCATCAGCCATAGCTTTTAAGCCTATATTCTTTTGTTCAGTGGAAACGTTTATTAAAAATCTGGATATTTCTTTTGCTTTTTTACTTTTTTGTAAAACATCAGACATTGGTACTCTCTCCAATAAAACGAGTTCCACATTCTTTACCATCATATAAATCAATTAGAATATTTTTTTGTCTTCCGCTAGCTATAATGACATCAATATGATTTTCCATTAAGTACTTAGCTGATTGCACCTTAGACTTCATTCCTCCTCTGCTAACAGCAGAAACTGATTCACTTATTTTTTCTATCATTTCATCAGAAATTTGAGTAAGTCTTTTTATTATCTTTGCATCTTCATGAACCCTAGGATCAAGGTCATATAAACCATCTATATCGGAAAGGAATATCTGCACATCAGCATTTAATAAAACTGAAACCATTGAAGATAAATTATCATTGTCTGAGAATTTTATCTCCTCAACAGCGACAGTGTCGTTTTCATTTACGATCGGCACTATCCCTTTTTCCAAAAGAGTATTAAACGTATTTCTTGCATACTCAGCTCTTGTTTCATCCATTAAGGCATCTTTTGTTAGAAGTATTTGGGCTATTTTTAATCCTTCCCTGGCAAAAAAATTCTGATAATTTTCCATAAGAACAACTTGCCCTATGGCCGCTGCTGCTTGCTTTTCTTCTAAGCTTTTTGGAACTACACCCAGGCCTTCTGTTCCATAAGCTATAGCACCTGAGGAAACTACAACTATCTGCTTATTATCCTTTTTAATTTGGCTAATTTGATGTACTA
>JBAXBT010000214.1:0-2701 GCA_037141875.1 Candidatus Riflemargulisbacteria bacterium | reverse complement strand
GTTTCTTGTATTGGTGAAAGGGTAACATGTATTGGCGTTGGAGGGGTGCAACAACAAGTAAGTGGTACAAGTATTTCTTCAGCGTATATTTCTGGAACTTTAGCAAATATTCATAATCTTTCTGATTATAATTTACAAGATCTTACTGGCCAATATTCTAAAGATGTTATGTATCCTTTAGGATCAGTTAAGTCCTATCCCGGATGGGATAAATACACCGGTCAGGGTGAGATTAGTAGTATTGTTTATTCGGAACAAGTAGACCATGTTGTCTCCAAGCCTTTGCAATCTTCAACAAACATATTAGTTGGAAATTTTTTAATTTGTCCTAGTCCAGTAAAAGCAGTAGATCATGAGACATACTTTGGGTTTTATTTAAAAAATACTGCTAGTGTAAAGTTACAAATTTATAGCATGAATGGTAAAGAATTGTGGAAAAAGGAACAAGTGGTTTCAGGTGGTGATACTTATAATAAAATTAAATATGACCTTACTAATGAACATGGTGAAAGTATTGCTAATGATAGCTATATCGCTATTCTTAGAGTAAAAGATGGAACCGAAGAAATCATGAAAAAGACTTTGTTTACTGTACTTAAATAGTCTTTTGTTCAATTTTTGAATACTCCTTAAAAAGTTTGAATATTTTTGAATGAAATCTTGAATGAGACCTTACGAGAATTTATTACAAAATATTTAAAAAGGAGCACGATTATGCTAGAAGCAAGAACAAATATGGATACAATGACAAAGATTTATTATCCAGCTGTAAGAATCATTGAAGATATTATTCCATTTGTCTTTGATATTTCTGTATTAGTTCGATCTAAGTTTAAACGTGGGTTGAATAGTTTTATGCAGGAAGGAAGGAAAATAGATATTATTTCCTTTGATATGGGATATAGGGGATGGATAGAGGATAGAGAGAAAGGGTCATATCCTGTTATTTATTCGGATACTCAGTGTATCGATCCTTATCCAGGATGGAATCTTATAATTATTAAGAATAAGGAAATTGAGTTGTATCTGAAGAATAGGTTTATTGTAGATAGTAAGGGACAGTTTATGGAAATCACTTTAATTAAGCCTAATAAGGCTTTTTTAGATACTACCAACAATGCTGTATTTAAATCCACGTGGGTAATGGTTAAGAAGGAGTCTGATTTATTGCCATTTTATGTCCGTGATAAATATTTGTTGAATAATGCTTTATTTATGATCGAATCACAAGAAAAGGTTATTATTATTTTGGCTGATCAGGGAAGAGGCTATTATCGTTATGCCTTTATAAAAGAAGCAGTAAATAGTAGTTATTGGATATATTCGTTTGCGAAATTTGACCAGCTTGGTTATAAGTTGGATGAAAAGAAACGATGCCTAACTGATATATCTCCAGAGTGTTATATTAGGTCCCAAAGGGAATTTATCATTTTTGATGATCCTTTAATGACCTGTATTATTAAGTTTCAGCTAGGCATATCTGGAAGAGGGTTATTGCCTTATGATTTAATATCATTAAAAGAATTAGATCTTGAGGGATATCTGCTTCATTCTATCAATGGCATAGAGCAATGCTTGGGGATACAAACTTTGAGGATTAAAGGGCATTATGTAAGTGGTTTATCAGAGATAGCTTTAGCATTGCCTTCACTTAATAAAATATATTTATCAAAAGAACTATATTCAGCAGAAGAATTAAAAATATTAGCCTCTTTTCTATAGTATTTTTTATCGTTATACTTAGCTTAATATGAATAGAATTTTACTGACTGGTGTTGCCGGATTCATTGCGTCTCGAACAGCCAAAATATTTACTGATAAGGGGATAAATGTTGTTGGTGTTGATAACATTAACGATTATTATGATATCAGACTTAAAGAGCATCGTCTTAACGAACTTAAAAGTAATAAAAAATTAACTTTTTTTAAAGGCGACATTGAAGATAAAACATTTCTAAAAGGATTATTTGAACAATATCGGTTTGATGCTGTTGTCAATTTAGCTGCAAGAGCTGGTGTTAGATATAGCATGATTAATCCTTATGTTTATATGAATACTAACGCGAATGGTACTCTTAATTTATTGGAATTAATGAGAGAGTTTGATGTTAAGAAAATGGTTTTAGCCTCAACTTCTTCTTTGTATGCAGGTCAAAAGATGCCATTTACAGAGGATTTGGCAGTCAATGAACCAATCTCTCCATATGCAGCATCAAAAAAAGCAGCAGAAGTGATGTGTTATGCGTATAAACATTTATACGATATGGATATCTCAGTTGTTAGATATTTTACTGTGTATGGACCGGCGGGAAGACCAGATATGAGTATTTTCAGGTTTATTAAGTGGATAGATGAAGGTACCCCAATAGAGCTTTTTGGGGATGGCACTCAAAGTAGAGATTTTACATTTGTTGATGATATTGCAAGGGGAACAGTTCTTGCTACAGAGAAAAGAGTTGGTTATGAGATTATTAATCTAGGTGGCGGTAAAGAGCCAATAACCATGAATCAAGTTATCGCAATGATAGAGAAATTGCTAGGGAAAAAAGCAATAGTTATCAATAAACCATTTCACATCGCTGATATTCTTGAAACAAGTGCAGATATAGGAAAAGCTAAAAAAATATTAGGATGGTCTCCAGAGTTCACCTTTGAAGAAGGTCTAACAAAAACAGTAGATTGGTATAAGGAGAATAAGGTT
>JBAXBT010000213.1:0-2731 GCA_037141875.1 Candidatus Riflemargulisbacteria bacterium | reverse complement strand
TGTCAGAACTCCCCAACAATGAATTCTATTCTGTTTACGATTTTGACGATGGGCTTCTTGGCTCACACGGGAAAGGCGCCTCAAAATATCAATCCATGGCCAGTGCAATTATGGAATACGCTGAAAGAAAAAGCTGGTATGAATACAATATGGGGAAAGCAAAAGGATTTATTAAAGCAAGTTACAATGAACTAAAAGATAAAATAGACATGAGTAGCTATGATGATGTTTTCAAAATACATTACTTTAAAGAAATACTAGAAAACGAAATAATCCTCAAGGATACTCCGTTTTACTGGGTTGAAGCCTATAATATGACAAGGAATAAACCAGAACTGTATCCTGTTAACTATATAGATATTATGAAATCATCAAATGGCCTTGCAGCAGGGAATACCAAAGAAGAAGCTATCACTCAAGGATTATGCGAACTAATAGAAAGAGAACATATTGATAGTTTTTTACTAGATCCATACAACGCAAGAGTAAGACTCATCGACCACTCTAGCATTATCAATCCATATCTTTTAAAACTTCTTGAATGGGCGAAAATTAAGAAGATGCAAGTCTATTTTCTTGATATTTCAAATGATTTACCTGTTACAACAATTATAGTTCACTGCATTGATAATAATGCCCCAACTGTTTACACGAGAACAGGTAATGGTTACGGCACGCACAATGATCCAGAAAAAGCCATGATTAGAGCCCTTACAGAGTTTCATCAAGGAAGAGAATCCTACTTAAAAGATGTGCCTAAAAACTTCACTATGACAAAAGGTCAATGGCAAACACATCTGATTCTTGATTTCACAAGAATTATAAATAATGCTAAAACAATCTCAGCCAAAGACTGTTTCAACATAAACCATGATGATTTCAAAAAAGATGCCGAAAAAATATTATCCATACTAAAAGATAAAGGACATGAAGTTATCGCACTAAACTTAACCCATAAAGACTTAAAAGTGCCTGTCTATAGATTGCTTATTCCAAAATTCAAGACTGGTGATGAATTCTCACCTTTTGGAAGAAACCAATATTATAAAATTTGTTTCCTATTAAAAAACGGAAAGGTGGATGACAGAGCTTGGGAATACTATCAAAAACATAAACACCAAATATCAGAAATAGATGAAGAAAGTAGAGAACTTATTAAACAAGTAAATAGATCTATAGGTTCCAGCATTAACCTAGAAGCCCAACAACGCAAAATGCTACAAGATGACATAATTTACAAATACATGATGCCAAGAAATCATATTGATTTATTTAAATTTAGTTCATATTATAAACGAGACTTTTTTGAAGCTATGAAAGCACTTTGGGGGATAAATCTTGTTGATTCTGATGATAAAACAATATCGTCTGAGACGGACTTAAATTCTGCTCAAGAACAACAGGTACCCGCTTAGTAGCATTTTCAATAGAAACATCAACGATATTCTTAACTGCTTCACCCATAATCTCTGAAATATTTAATCTGACATGCTGTGTCTTAGTAGTATCCTTGTTCATTATTAATAGCGCTTTCTCTAATCCATCATTCGATATTTTTAGTATTGCAAACACTTTATCATTTTCAGTATTTATCCCTCTAACCTGATTGTCTTCTTTAAAAACTTTATACTTCTTCTTTAGGGCATTAACTGCTGTAATATACTCTACTAAATCAATATGAATATTTTCCCAATGTTCAGGCAATGTCCTTACAACATTAACTCTCTTCTGAAAGCCATATTCAAAACCCATTGGCATCATAACTCCAGTGGAGAAAATAGCAGAAAAAAGATACTTCATTTTAATGGCTGATTCGTTTCCGTTTAGTTCTTCTGCTAACCTTGGTGTGTCATGTGACTCAGCAAAAGAAATAGAAGGAGAAACTGGAGCATTTTCTCTATATTGTTTCAAACACCACTCTTCTTTAAAATCCCACCATTTTGAACTATTAAAATTATAATGGAAGCCTGCCTTTGCTAAAGCAATAACATCCTCTATCTCACAACCTAAAGTCTCTGCAAAAAAAACTATTTTCTTGTTCTCATCATGGATTGTCCCTATTAGATACTGCCACAAATCAACAGGCACTTGATAGGCTGCATCACAACGAAAACCATCAACTCCAAGCTTAATAAAATACCCGATAAGATCTAACCAATACTTCCAAAGATTATTCTTATCAATGGATTCTTCATTGTCTATTTCTGCAAGATCACCCCAAGTACAAACCAACTTATCTCCCTCCCAAACCTGAGGGTTTTTAATAGCTCCTTTGGGACCACGTTTATACCAATCCGGATGTTGCTGCACTAAAACAGAATCAATAGCAGTATGGTTTATTACCAAATCAAACATAACCTTGAGTCCAGCTAAGTGTGCGCGATGAATCATGTTACGGACTTGATTTTCCTCGGACATCCTTCCTTTTAAAAACAATGGATTTATCCTGTAATAATCTTTAATTGAATATAAACTTCCGGAAAAACCTGGATACTGAATAGGATTTATGTAGACCCAATTAAACCCCATTTTTTTAGCTCTTTTGAAATGTTCCTTCCAATCTGCCATTGGGCCTATCAATCGAGGAAATAAATTATAAATAAAAACACTACCTTTTTTACTCATGGGATTATTATAATGTTTATTTGTTTATTTGTTCAATGGTTCTTTTGTTTACTTCGACTTCGCTCAAAATAAATATCCTGTTATTTGCGCTATGTCATCTCGAGCG
>JBAXBT010000212.1:0-2753 GCA_037141875.1 Candidatus Riflemargulisbacteria bacterium | reverse complement strand
TTCCTTTTATTATCACCACCCCTCTCATTTAACTCATTAATTGTATCTTCATCTCGCCATCGCTTAAAAAAATCTAGATATGCTTCCGCTGCTCTTCTTTCCTCTTTATCCTTTATCCCAGATAACCGACTCCTTGAATTCTCTAGTTCCTTATAAAAATCTGTCATAAATTGTTCTGAATTAAAAGGACTTATATATATATCGTTTATCATGCTATATGGAACAAATACCTTCTTCTCTACCTCTCGCCAGCCAGGTGCACTACTGTCTGCTATCCTTACTATATTATTGTAATATTTAATGAATGGTCCTTTATCAGCATACGGGTTTGTCTCATACATCCCCTTCATGTTATCTAGAATTTTCATCACAGCTGCAAAATCACTAGCTTCCTTTACCACCCTTGTCTGAATCCATTCGTCTTTTATTACCAGTGTCATACTAACAACACTATCCATTACCACTTCTATCTTATAAGTATGGTCCTGCAGAGTAAACTCAAACACATCTTGCTCATATTTGGGATGAAACGAAAACTCAGCCATGTCTTCCAAATACTGATTAATTATTTCTTCCGGATAGTTCCCATCCTCATCATGCTTTAACGAAAGATCCAAAAATCCCTTCATCAACTTATATAATTTCCTGCCTTGGAAATAATCTTCATGCTCTTCCCTGAAATCTACAACAAATGGCATATTAGAAATATTAGTCGGTATCCCTAAGGTATGTTCAATAATAAACCCTAGCTCATTCGCTATCCTTACCGCCTTTTCCATCCGATTCTTTAAGTATTGTTCTTGGTCCATCTCTCTACGCCTTTCTGCCTTCTGCTTCATTTAGCCCATTAAGAATTAGTTCGTTGCCTCGCTTCAAAACCTGTCCTCCACTTTTTAGTGAACTTTCCACTTTCTCTCTTAACTTATCCCTTGTTTGCTTTGATAAATATCCCATTGCTTGTACCACAGAATCTCCTAATGTCGGTAACGATATTATAAGATACTCTATTGCTCTATCATAGCTTTCACTAAACTTAGCCAATAACTCCCGTGCCTCTTTCGTGTTCTGCATCACGTTTGCCTCATATAATGCCAATACCTTTAATACCGCTACAAACTTTTCTTGTGGATCGTTATTGCCTCCAATAAAGTCTTTTATTATCTGATTAATCATCGTCTCGCCCTTATCGGTATCTAACCCCATAAAACTGTTTATGTTTGCCGTAAAAACTTGAAAACTCTCTTGACTCCAAAAGCTGGTTTTTAAATATTCTGTAACATATTCACTCATATACTCACTAACCTTTTCGTTCTCCACTAATTTAGGACTCTTCGCTACCTGACTCAGTACCGACCTCACCGCTTCTTCACGGAAATCCTTTGCTAATACCTCTACCGGAAGACTGCTTATTAAAAGATCTGTTCCTGCTGCTCTTAAAGTCGTCGCCTGCTTTTCAGGTAAGCTAGCAACAGCTGAATTCTCATTGCTGCTCTTAATGCTCTGGGTGATATTGGTCAGCCGTCGCCTCAAATCAGGAAAGTTTTGTAATACCGCCTGACTAACCCCACCTTCTTGACCTGTTTTTTCCAATCGCTTTATAATCCCAGATATTATCTTCGCTTGTTTCTGTCCTGGTTCTTTTTTTATTGCTGATATTAGCTCCGGAATTATCCCCTTAAATATATCTTGGTCCAATTCGCCGGTTGCTATTAGCGAATCTAATAATACCAATGTTTTTTCTATAACTGTCTCGCTATCCTTTGTTGTCATGCCCACTATACTATTACGTATACTCCCAACAAATCCTCTTTTTTCTTTATCAGTCAACTTCATGCTTACTATTAGTTGCTCAGATATAGCAACAAATTTATTGATATCACTAAAATCCTTTTCTTTAGCTATATATCCTATCGCTACCGCTCTATTGGTTTCAGTGTTTCTCGGGTTGTTTACAATATATGTTAATACCTTCTCTGGTAACTTCAGCTTTATTAACTCTTCTACTTTCTCTTCCACTGTTAACTGCTGATTACCTAAGATTGCTCCTATCTTCTGATCTTTGGCTTTGGTCTGCTGGATATTATTTATCAGCTCATTTACAGAACTAAGTTTCCCTGTAATAGACTCTTTTTGTCCGTTTGTTAGATTAGTATTATTAACATCTTTTTCTAACTGACTTATTACTCTTTTTAACTCATCATAACCTGGTGTGGTTTTTGCCTTTAATTTACTATATGCTGTCCTGAATTCTTCCGTCAGCCCGATTAGCCCAAGCCTCGTTATCTGCTCCAAATTCTTTAATATATACTGATTCCCATCCTTGCCCTCTTCTTCTATAACTTTATGTATATTCTCGATTAATTTAACCGCGCCTTCTATCTTCTTGGATTGCATGTCCTCTACATTTATCCCCGTTAGCGCTCGTTCTGGAATGAAATTATCCGATACAACTTTCTCCACCACTTGTAGTTGCTGTTTTTGATTTGTTATACCAAGTACGTCCACCTCAGGGATATGCGTAATGTTAAATTGCTCCGCTATTAATTTGATAACCTTTGTGTTCTCTAATGCCTTGTCCTCACCCTGCTTGCTATCCAAAACAATCGCCGGATTAGCTATAACTTCTCTTATTATTTTATTTATTTCTCGCTCACTTCTTGGTATCGGTGCATACTTAATAAGCTCCGACCACTGAGTCAGCTTATCCTTGACGTCTTCTTCGCTTATAGCCTTGCTGCTCGCCAGCTCTTCTA
>JBAXBT010000211.1:0-2773 GCA_037141875.1 Candidatus Riflemargulisbacteria bacterium | reverse complement strand
ATGGTTATAGGTTAGCAAAAGATGATATAAAATTTGAAGGTAAAGATTCTTTAAAAGTAATTATTCCAATAAAAACGATTAAAGAAATAATATCTATATTTTCAATCAAAGAAACAGAAAATATAAAAATAAGGCTAAGTGAAGAAAAAATACTATTTATAATTGATGATATTCAAATGTATTCAAGAGTCATAAACGGACAATTTCCAGATTATAATTTATTAATACCAAAGGAAAAAAACCTAGATATTAAAATTAACAGAAAAGAATTTTTAGATGCATGTGAAAGAATTAATATAATTGCACAAAGAAATTCATACATGGTTAAAATAGAATTATTAAACAAAGTTTTAGTGATATCTTCAATTACGCCAGACTTTGGTGACGGAAGCGAGAAGTTAAGCATAGTTTATACAGGTGATGATAATATAAGTGTTGTTTTTAATGTAAGATTAATGATGGATGTATTAAAAAGCCTAGAGAGTAATGAAATAAAAATAGAGATAATAAACGATGAAAAACCTTTAGTAATAAAAGAAGATAATAACCAAGAATATATTTATATTATGATGCCAATAAAAGTTAAAAGGTAATGCTCATAAAGAGTATTTATTTATATAATTTTAGAACATTTTTAGACCAACGCTTTATATTTGAAGATATTAATAACTTAGTTGTTGCCTTAAATGGAAAAGGTAAGAGTAATCTTATAGAGGCTATAAATTTCTTTTCTTCAGCTAGGTCTTTTAAAACCAATATTAATAAAGAAATAATAAATTTTGGAAATCAAGAAGCTTCTTTAATTGCAGAAGTTGTAAATGAAAATAGAGTTAGTAAAATAAGTATAGTTTTTAAAGAAGATGGGTCAAAAAAAATTGTTCTTAATAACAGTATTTTAAAAAAATCTTCAGATCTTTTAAAAGAATTTACTGCAATCTTAATTTCGCCCAACGATGTAACAATTATTGAAGGATCACCAAGCGTCAGGAGAAGATACCTAGATACTATTCTTTCCAAAACAAGCACAGGATATTTAGAAATAATAAAAGATCATAAACGAATAGTGGATATAAAAAGGAAAATATTAAAAAATAATATAATAAATGAACAATTACTAAGCGTTTATCAAGAACAGCTAGAAAATATTAATATTCAGACAGTTAAATTTAGAGAACAGCTTTTAAAGGAATTACAATTATCAGCGAATAGTTTTTTGAAAAATTATTACTCCTCGGTGGGGACAATAGAGTTAAAATATTTTAATACAATTAAAAACGCAGACTTACAAAAAGAAAGAAACTATAAAGAGTGTTTATATGGTTCCCATCGAGACGATTTTGATATTTCATTAAATGGAAAATCTACAAAAAAGTATTGCTCAACAGGAGAAAAAAGATTAATAAGTTTACTATTAAAATTAAGTGAAAAAAAACACTTTAATGATAAATTAAAGGTTAAACCAGTGCTTTTGTTAGATGATGCGTTTTTAGGTCTTGATGACGAAAGACAAAAAATATTTTATGATCTTATTGAAAATGATCATCAGAAAATATTAACTTCAACCGACAAAAGATATGTTAAAAGATTAAAGAATCCTTTTATTATAAGGCTATAAAGATGAAACAATTAACAGATATTTTATTGCAAAGCGCTAGCAAAAACATTCAAGAAAGTCTTTTACTAAAAAGAGCTTTTAAAGAAATAGTGAATGAAAAAATAGCAAACGTAACCACAGACTTAATTTATAAAAATAATGTTCTTTATGTTTATGTAAAAGATAATGTTTGGGCAACACAATTAATGCAGTACAAGCATACTATTCTTAAAAGAGCAAAAGAGATTGTAAGTACTATTAAAGATGTAAAAATTACAGTTTCATATAATTCTGATATAGAAGAAAAAACAAATTTAAAAACAAAGAAATCAAAGATAAAAGACATAACAGCGCTTTTGCCAGAACTAGATGCCTGTGATGTTAAGTATAGAACACAATTAAAACAAATAATTCTTGGCTCAGATAAAGAGCATGAACACGTTTGTGTTGCCTGTGGCAGTCCGATAATTGCGAAGGCAAATAATTTTTGTTCACTTTGTTTGTCTCAAAACAAGGCCATCAGATCAAAGGACGCACAAAACATACTTAAAGAGACTCCGTGGATTAAATATGAAGAAATAGACCCTGTTCAAAGGAAAAATTTAAATTATGAAGGATTTATGAAAGAAAAGAAGTTTAAGCTCAACAGAATTTGTGATATTATTGAAAATGAGTATTTTGATATTAAAAAAAATCAAAAATCGAAAACAGAGTTATTTAAATCTAAAATAGAGGAATTAGTGATTTTAAAAATAAGCATTGAGCCTTCAGAATTAACAGAACAAATAATAGAAAATAATATTTCTAAAAAATGGTTCAAATTATACCAAAGCTAAGGAGATAATGAATGTCGGGAACATATAATGCGTCGGATATAAAAATTTTAGAAGGGTTAGAGGCTGTTCGTAAAAGACCAGCAATGTATATAGGTTCAACAGATAAGAGAGGACTTCATCATTTAATTTTTGAAGTAGTAGATAACAGTATAGACGAGGCTATGGCAGGATATTGTACAGAAATATCAGTTGAGTTTATGGAAGATGGTTCTGTTAGCGTCACGGATAACGGAAGAGGAATTCCGATAGGAATATTGCCAGAGAGAGGCGTCAGTGCAACAGAAGTAGTTTTAACAGTACTTCATGCAGGTGGTAAGTTCGAAGGAAAAGGGTATAAGGTTTC
>JBAXBT010000210.1:0-2776 GCA_037141875.1 Candidatus Riflemargulisbacteria bacterium | reverse complement strand
ACTATATTGGTATTACTTGTAATTTTACAGCCTATTTTAATATTGTTTCCGATATTGCTTTAAAGCTTAAACAGAGGTTTCCTAATATCAAGATTGTTATAGGTGGTTATCATGCGACAGTCTATCGACAAGAAATTATGCAAATTTATCCGTGGATAGATCATGTAATAAGTGGTGCAGATGAGAATGATTTCTTGAAAGTACTTGGGATGCCAGAGGATAAAGATCATTGTTTTACTAAGACTATTCCAGATAGGTCGCTCATTGATTCGACAAATTATCAGATGCATCGTAAAAACTTTAGCTTCATAGTAGCTACTAGGGGATGTCCACGTAAATGCACTTTTTGTACTGTAGCTTCTATGCATGGAAATAGTTTTGTTTTGCGAAACGTTGACTCGGTAATCGCTGAGATGAAATATTTATATGAACAGCATAACGTGCGAGTGTTCGATTTTGAGGATGACAATCTTTCATTTAATAGAAGTTGGTTTCAGGAGTTATTGGAGAGAATAGTCGCTGATTTTCCGAAAGGAGACATTCAATTATATGCAATGAACGGAATTTCAGTTGAGACACTTTCATCAGACTTGCTACAGTTGATGTGGAGGGCTGGTTTTCGTAATCTGAATGTTTCACTTGTTACGGCACAGGATGCAATTAAGCAAAAGCTTAACCGTCCTTTTACTAATGAGCAGTTTGAGGTAATAGTTAGGGATGCAGTGTCCTTAGGTTATGAGGTTACGGCTTATTTGATTATTGGTCTTCCAGAGCAAACAAAGTTAGAGATTGATGAGACGATAGACTATCTGGCAAGTATGGGAGTTTTGACAGCGCCTTCGTTTTATTATCCACCTCCAGGTACGACAGATTTTGATTGGTTAGTACAGGAAGGTAGGATAGATAAGGACAATTGGATATCTTTTCGCTCTTCTGTTTTTCCTGTGGAGACTGAGCATTTGATGCGAGAAGACTTGGTGTATTACTTTCAATATATTCGTTTGCTTAACTTTTCTGAGGAAATAAAGAAGAAATATCATTTATCACAACTGAAATTAAATAACTTAGAGGATATAACTACTCTTACTTTTTCTGAAATTGATTTTCATAAAGCAAGTGAAGAAGAAATAGGTATTGTTCAACTTAAAGAGTATTTGATGGCTGGTAGTATTAAGCGCGTTTTTAGAAAATAGATTTTATTATTTGATTTCCAATTTTATTAGCGATACCATTTCAAGGTATAGATGGTAGAGAAAAGAAGGTAATGATATGAAAAAAACTATTAATTTAAGAATAGATGGAATGAGTTGTGCTAGTTGTGTTCTGCACGTAGAAAATGATATTAAAGGTTTATCAGGTGTAAGTTCTGCATCAGTAAACTTACCACTAAAAAGAGGTGAGGTTACGTTTGAAACTGAAAAGTTGTCAGCAGAAGATATCGTTAAGGTAGTAATGAAGTCAGGCTATAAGGCTAGTCTGATGGAAGACAAAAATCAGCAAAATGAAGAACAGTCCATGAATAATCTTCAGATAGAAGATAAAAAACATTTAAATCAAAAGTTTTGGAAATTAATTGTAACAGCCACGTTAAGTGCCATTTTATTAAGTATAAGTTTAGTTTGGAAAATGGACAGACACATGGAAACCATGATGATACTTTCACTGGTAATTATTTTATACGGAGGTCGTGAGTTTTTTATAAAAGGCATTCCGGATTTAGTAAAAGGAAGACCAGCAATGGATACGCTTGTCGCGTTGGGGGTTGGAGCGGCTTTTATATACTCAACATATTTGGTGTTGTTTACGTATAGAATGGAAGAATATTTCATGGATGTTGCTATTATAACCACATTTGTTTTGCTTGGTAGATATTTAGAAGCAAGAGCAAAAGGCAAGGCAGGTTCAGCGATAAGAAATCTTTTAGAACTTTCTCCGAAGTTAGCTCATAGGGTAATGAGCAATGGTGAAACTGAGGACATTCACATTAACAAGGTGCAGATAGGCGATATGTTACGTGTTAAACCAGGAGAAAAGATACCAACCGATGGACTTATAACCGATGGTTATGGTGTTATCGATGAATCTATGGTTACAGGTGAAAGTATGCCAGTAGATAAAGCAGTAGATGATAAAGTCATCGGGGCAGCAATTAATGGTAATACTGCATTTACTATGGTGGCTACAAAAGTTGGCGCAGATACTGTTTTGTCTCAGATAGTAAAGATGGTGCAAGAAGCACAGATGCACAAGGCTCCTATTCAGAAAGTAGTAGATGTCGTCGCTGGTTATTTTGTTTGGGGAGTACTATTAGTTGCAGCTATTACTTTTGTCGCTTGGACGATTGTAAATGGTGGTGTAACTTCTGCTGTGTTTGTTCCGACGGTGGCTGTTTTAATCATAGCTTGTCCTTGTGCTCTTGGATTAGCAACTCCAATATCTATAGTTGTTGGTTCTGGTAAAGGTGCTCAGCTGGGAATCATTATTAAAAAGACAGAAAGTTTAGAGAAAGCACATAAGATTACCGCAATAACATTTGATAAAACAGGGACTATTACAAAGGGTCAACCAGAGGTGCAGGAGTTTAAGCTTTTAAAAGGGAAAGATACCGATGCTCATGAGATTGCGTTGGCATTAGAGGAACATTCCGAGCATCCATTATCCAGAAGTATAATTTCTTATGCCAAAACATTGGGAATTAAGAATAGGGAGTCAGAAGTAATAGATTTTACTTCTCAAGCAGGATTTGGTTTAAATGGGCAAATAGCAGGCAAAAAAT
>JBAXBT010000209.1:0-2777 GCA_037141875.1 Candidatus Riflemargulisbacteria bacterium | reverse complement strand
ATATGGCAAATCAAAAGTTGTTGTTCTTTCATCTACTACTACTATTCTTTGATTCTCGTCTAGCTCTATATAATTATTCTTAAATATTTTTAGAAGTTCTCTAATCTCTGCTTCGTATGGTTGAAGATCAGCTGATAGTTTTAACTCTACTGCAGAATCAAATTTATTAGAAAGAAACTCTTCTGCCAAATAACCATTCTTTTTGAGGTCATCTAATATTCTTTGGTAAACCTGTTTCTGAACAATTTCTGGTGATTGTGTATAATCAACCCCATCAATATTCTCAAATTTATTTAACCCTTGTATCGCTTCCTTTAATTCAGAAGTAACAGCTCCACTGTGTCTTACTTGAGATGCCCTACTTTGTGTTATCTTATAAGCAGCTTTAAATTTCATAATAAATTCTAAACTGTAATTATTTGCCTTAAGATGTTCAAGAATTACTTCATATTGTGCTTTTGTTAAATGATGATTAATTTGTAATGTTTTGTTGCCAGTAGCATCAATATGAATAAATGCTCCAGCAATTTCTTCTTTAAACTCAGGCAAATCAAAATCTTTAGGAACATCCATTAGCCACTTATCAGCATAAACACGAATATCTTTACCAAACATTGGGAAATATGTTCTTTTATGAATCATCGCAAGCAGAGTAACTACTTGTCCTCTAGTTACCTTTAAATCCTCTAAAAGTTTACTGTATACCGTAACATCATCCACATCGCCATTCTGCTCAGCTTGTTTTATTAATGATTGCAAATTAGAAACTTCTCCATCAATAACAGCTAATCTGTCCTTAATATAATTAGTTATATGTATAACTACCGTATCATCTGCCATGTATCCTACCTTCAAGACTCCTTCCTTCGCATCATATGTTATGCCAGAATATTCATCTGCCAGTGCTTTCTCAGCAACATAAGCATTAGTATAACTTTTCATGAAACGACTAAAGTCAGTTCTAAACCTAGATAATTTCTCCTTTTCTTCTGGATTAGCTTCTGCCGCAATTTTAGCGTTCATTACATTTAATATACCTTGAACAACATTATTATTTGGTTTATCCCATCCCAAAGGCTCGTTATAAAAAACCCCTAAATCAGAAACATTTAAACCAAATGCCTCTAATATACCAGAAACACCTGTTTTCACTTTATCCATATAATTATTTTGAGATAGTCTTATTATTTCTTCTATTTCGACTTCATCAGAACTAACAGTTAAGCAAGCCTTTAACGCATCACATTCTGGCTGCGTCATTTTTCCTTTGATAATAAGCTCGCCAGTCTTTGGGAAATATGAATACTTAGCAGAATTCGCTTGTAAAAATTTACCGAATGCACTATTTGCACTTACATCCATTCCCTTTGAGATATTTGCCATAGTTGTGATATTTCCAAGATTAAAACCCAAAATATCTTTAATCCCTTTATCCTCTACTTTAGCTTTCCAGAACAAATTCTTGTCTATCTTCTGAAAACATTCATACATCATGTGTGAATAATTTCCGAAATCCTTATTGAAATGTTTCTTTGCTTCTGTGAATTTTGCATAACCATATAACCCAAATAAAACAGGGATAGCTGTCGTCCCAAATAATGATAATGCAACTGGTGCAGAAATAACCAGTAACAGCTTAAATAAAACACTTGTTGAAAACGACCACTTATTTTTTAAATTTATATCTACATAATCTGATGCTTTCTCTAATATCTCGGCAACTCGACTACCATGTTCGCTTAATGAAAACTCAGCTACATCTTTTGTATCAAGATCATATTGGTCCTTTAGCTTTTCAACATTAAGTCCTTTTGCAATATTCAATGGCGTAGTTAATTCAATAAAAGAAACTATCTTATAGTGCAATGAATTAAAGATACTCATATTAAACAAACCCTTCTAATAAGCTACAAAACAATCTATTCTGAAGCTTAAATTTATTATTATAAATATAGTTTTTATTCATTTGTATATTTCGCCTCTATAATATATCGTTATTTTTTTCAATAAATCCCAAATAAATTGATTGAATACAGATATTCCCATATGTTTTCATATTCCCGTTTATTACTTAAAATAAACAATTTATATATCGAAAATTAATGATTCAATTAACTGACTATTTATAAGAAAAAAACTACTCACCTAAGATTTGACCTTTTTTAAAATTAATCCATCCTTCTATCAATAAAACCTTTGCATCTGATATCTCTGGGACTACGGTAAATACGTCAGAAAAACCATGTTTCTCAAGCTCTCTCTGTGCCTGTAAGGCAATAGTAGGAAAATTAAAAAATAGTATTTTATCCTTAACACTTAATCCCACGTCTTCGATTATTTTCTTCACATTTTGAGCATTTTCAGGAGTAGTTGTTGAATCCTTATCTAAACAAAATCTAATTTGTCTAAACATACCATAAGGCAACTTTTTTTTGAATAAATCAAAATATTTCTCAGCCTCAGTAAGTCCTACCCCATCTTTTCTTCCATCTCCAGCAAAAATTACTGGCATTTCAAGTCTATTCTTTATAATTACCTCAATAGCTTTCTCCGGTGCTTCTGTATGCGGACAGCCAAATATAATTATTGCTTTTGCATCTAGTGGTATTTCACCTATTGAAGCATTTGCTAACCTAGAAAGCACTTGTCTAAGGTCATCAATCTTCTTATGTTCGTCAATTGCTACTAACTTAGTATTCATTAATCATTCTCCTTTAAAATATTTCCGTAAAACATATATACAGATTTAATGAACTATATAGTAAGGGAGTAAAATA
>JBAXBT010000208.1:0-2811 GCA_037141875.1 Candidatus Riflemargulisbacteria bacterium | reverse complement strand
AATAGTCTTCAAATATGAAAATTGTTTAGGTAAAGTTATCGTTTTTTTCTTAAAAGGATGAAGGCTATCCAGAATCACAACATCCATCCCACTCTTCTTAAGAAGCGTTCCAAGATAAAGTAATCCCAGAGGATAAGTACGAATCTCTGTTAAATAAAAGTCTTCAATTGGTGGCTGAAGAAGTAGAACCTTCATCTTTATGTTCTTTGATTTGAGCTACTTTTTTTTTGCCCAAAAACAACAAAAACTACACCAAAACAAATTAAACCCAAAGCAACAGATAATTGTACGCTCCAGACTTCTCCAACGAATATTCCAAGCATAGCAGCAATTAAGGGATTAACAAAAGCATAGCTTGTTGCCAAAACTGGAGAAGAATTCTCTAAAAGATAATTATACGCAGTAAAAGCAATAAGTGAGCCAAAAATAATTAAATAAAGCATACTCCAGTAGGCTTCAGGTTGAGGCATTGACCATGGCTCTTTAATAAAAACACTTACTAACAAACATATAAGTCCGCCAGTAATTAACTGTGTTACTGTCCTCATTGCGCCAGTAGGTAAATCCAACTTTCTAGAAAGGATTGTTCCTATTGACCATAACAATGGAGCTAAGAAAAGCAATATTCCTCCAATTGGGTCTATCATTATTTGTGAAGACATATCAAGAACAACAATACCAATAAATCCTATTACTACACCAATAAACTCTTTAGGACTAGGATAATCTTTTACAAGCAAAGAAAGAATACAAACCCAAATCGGAATTATGGCAACAGCCATCGAGGCAATACTGCTGGATACAGATATCTGAGCATAACCAACAAGTCCTGTTCCTCCTCCAAAAAACAAAGCACCAATAATAGCAGAATTCACCCACTGCTTTATTGTTGGCAACTTAACCTTGCGTAACAAAAATAAAATAAAAAAGAAGAAAATTCCAGCCATAAAAAACCTAATCCCACTCATCAAAAAAGGCGGATATGTATGAACAGCTGTTTTCATGGCCAAATAGGTTGACCCCCAAATAATATAAACTGACATTAATGCAACAAAAACTCTTAGCTTCACTATCTTACCTTTCTCTCTTTTCCTTTTTGCCCTCAAGATTATAGCAGTAAATTTTCAAATGAAGTCTAATTTCATAATAGATTGACTTGGGTTTTTAATTAATCTACTATATTCATTACTTTAAATAGGAGGAGTAAAAATGAAAAAAGTTATAGTAATATTTTGTCTGATTTTATCTTTGTTTTCTTTAGGCTATTCATCAAATGCTGTGATTTCACCTTACATTGGCTATCACTATATGGACCAAACAAGAGACATAAATAACGCCTGGGAATTAGGAGCTTACTATACTGATCAGATAAGCGACCAGCTATATTTAGATTACAACCTTGGACTTATTCTTAGTACAATAAAAAGTTCGTCAGAAGGCAAATTGCTTCTATCTAGTGGAATTAACGCACTTTACAATGTAGCTAAATTTGGTAGAGTAACGCCTTATATTCTAGGTGGAATTGGCGGAGATATTGGCTATGAATCTCGCTTTGGACTCAACCTAGGATTAGGAGTAAAGATTAAAATCAGTAATTACTTTGAACCTCGATTTGAAATAAAAAATATTTACTACGGAACCACTCTAGGAAATGATACTGTTTATCAAATTATTTTAACCTGGCCACTAGTAAAAAATAACCTTGAAGAATCATTCAAAAAGAATGGCAAAGTAGAAAAACTAGACATGAAAATCAACTTCGACTCTGGTTCCTCCACTGTTAAGGAAGAATATTTGCTATCACTTCAAGATTATGCAGAGTTCCTTATTGAACATCCAAGCGTTAAACTTTTAATAAAAGGTTATACTGACAATATTGGAGCCGAAGAAGTTAATAAACAGTTATCACAACTTAGAGCAGAAGCAGTTGCTACTGTGCTTAGTAAAAACTTTAACATTAGTAAAGACCGTATTACCGCTGAAGGTTTTGGAGAAGCTGACCCTGTTGCGTCAAATGATACGGCAGAGGGACGTGCTATGAATAGAAGAATAGAGGCTTCAACCCTATAGAAAACCCGAAAATAATTATTTAACAAACAAAAAAGCCCCAATCCTGGGGCTTTTTGTTAATACCTAATAAAGATACTTCTTACTTTTTTAAAAAGGTCATAACTGGTCTAATTGCAAAAACTATACAAAGAACTAAAAACCATTCCCAAGGTGTATTCATCGCCCAGTTAGCAAAATCGCCCCAAATAGAAATTAAAAATAAAACAGCAAATACAACTGATAGTTTAGTTAATCCGATATCTAAAATCCCGAATTTTTTATTTAACACGTTTGACCACCTTTCATTTTCAACTACCAAATCACAATAATCTTATTTAATACCAAATTTTATATCGTCATAAAACTTAGCAACACTTATTCCGACATATGGAGCCAACCAAAGAAATCCAATTCCTAAAGTTAAAATACTAACAATAAACCAACCAATAAATCTGCAATAAAGACAAAAAAGCTTCCATTTATTTCCTGTCATTAACTCTTTACTTTGATACATTGCTTCTTTTTCTGATATTTTGTAATTATCAGCTATGATATAAAAAGTCATACTATATGTCAGAAAAATAATTATTCCTGGAATAATAAATAACAAAAAGCCTAAAAACGTATAAAGAAATACATGCAAATACGCAACCATGGCAACACCAAACCTGTTAAGGCCATCAAATATTTGTTTAAATTCTACTTTTTTACCACGTATTAAATTTAAAGAAAAAACTGCCAACCCCACATTAAATGGTCCAT
>JBAXBT010000207.1:0-2902 GCA_037141875.1 Candidatus Riflemargulisbacteria bacterium | reverse complement strand
GTCAATTCTGTCATCTGAAGGATAACTTATTCCAGATGAAGAAAGCATACTTTTTAGTTCGTCGATTCTTACATCTATCTTGGCAAGCTCTTCTCTTTGTTTTTGAACGACATTTTCTCTAAGAACTTTTAATTCTTCTATTCTAATCTTTATAAATTCGTCCATTTAAATCCCCCGTACAATCTATTTAATAATGAATTATAACAAATAAACCTTAATTAAGCATATAGTTTGCGTTACTTAATAAATATCCTAAAATAATCATACCTACAAGCCCCTCACATAAATTTAATGTTATTCAATTTGCACAAAAAATTAATAGGTAGTAAACTATTACCCGTTTGTGAACAAGTTAAATTAAACTTGCAATAAACAAGTACTTTTTCTTATGTTTTCTCGTTTTCTCACTATCTAAGGAAAGTAAGAAAACATAAAAAACTTACCTCTTATTTGCATTTTAGTTTAGTTTGTTTACAAAAAATAATGTAAAGAGGTGTCCAATATGAGTAATAAAAAAATGGAAACTGTTGACGGAAATACCGCTGCAGCACACGTGGCTTATGCCTTTAGTGAGTTAGCTGCTATATATCCAATCACGCCATCTTCCAACATGGGAGAATACACAGATGCGTGGTCAGCAGCAGGAAGAAAAAATATTTTTGGCGAAACAGTTGAAGTAGTTGAAATGCAATCAGAGGCTGGTGCCGCAGGAACATGTCATGGTTCTATCTCCGCTGGTGCTTTAACAACAACGTTTACCGCTTCTCAAGGACTTCTTCTAATGATTCCTAATATGTACAAAATTGCTGGTGAATTACAACCTACCGTATTTCATGTATCTGCAAGATCTCTTGCTTGCCAATCATTATCAATCTTTGGCGATCACTCAGACGTGATGGCAGTTAGAAACACAGGGTTTGCTTTACTGGGAGCTGCATCTATTCAAGAAACTCATGACTTAGCTATTGTTTCTCACCTTGCAACCTTAGAATCAAGAATTCCTTTCATCAGCTTCTTTGACGGTTTCAGAACTAGTCATGAAATCCAAAAAGTTGAACTTAGCGACTATGACACACTTAAATCATTTTTAGACATGAAATATGTTGAACAGTTTAGAAATATGGCACTTAGACCAGAAAAACCAATGTTAAAAGTTGGTCAACAAGCTCCTGACGTATACTTCCAAGGAAGAGAAACAGTTAATAAATATTACAATGAACTTCCTGCTATTGTAAAAAAATATATGAAAGCTATTGGAGAAAAACTTGGCAGAGAATACAACCTGTTTGACTATGTTGGCGCAAAAGATGCTGAAAAAATAATCATCGCAATAGGTTCTGCTTGTGAAACTATTGAAGAAACTATTGATTACTTACTAGCAAAAGGTGAAAAAGTTGGACTATTAAAAGTAAGACTATACAGACCTTTCTCAGTAAAAGATTTCATTGAAGGAATTCCTGCTTCTGTTAAAAAGATTGCAGTATTAGATAGAACAAAGGAACCAGGATCTATAGGAGAACCACTATACTTAGATACGGTTACTGCCCTACAAGGCAAAAATATCAAAATTGTTGGTGGCAGATATGGTCTTTCCTCCAAAGAATTTACACCAAGCATGGTAAAAGCAGTATACGACCATCTAGATGGTGCTTGTACTCACAACTTTACTGTTGGTATTGAAGATGATGTAACCAACACCTCTATCAAAATAAATGAAATTATCGATACTGAACCAAAAGGCACTGTAAGATGTAAATTCTGGGGACTTGGTTCTGATGGTACAGTTGGTGCTAACAAAAATTCTATCAAAATAATCGGTGACAATACTGATCTTTTTGCTCAAGGCTACTTTGCTTACGATTCCAAAAAATCAGGTGGTATTACTGTATCGCATTTAAGATTTGGTAAAACACCTATTAAATCTGAATACCTATTAACATCGGCTGACTTTATTGCCCTTCACGTACCAGCCTACATCGGCAGATACGATATACTTGAAGGCATTACAGAAGGCGGAACGTTCTTACTAAATTCACCTTGCTCAAGAGACGAAGCATTTGGTCTACTTACAAAAGATATGCAAGAAACTATCATTAACAAAAAAGTTAAGTTCTATACCATTGATGCTGCAAAGATTGCTCATGAAGTAGGACTTGGTGGAAGAATAAATACTGTCATGCAAGCGGCTTTCTTTAAAGTATCTGGAGTTCTTCCTGAACAAGAAGCTATTGCCCTAATTAAAAAATACATTGAAAAAACCTTCAAGAAAAAAGGCGAAGAGATTGTTAAAATGAATTGGGCTGCGGTAGATAAAGCTGATGAAGCTCTTGTAGCAGTTACTGTCCCAACTTCTGTAAATGACATTAAGGTTTCTGCTGATATAAAGAAGCTTATTCCTGATAATGCTGATGTATTCACTAGAACAATTATTGAACCAATCATGAGAATGAAGGGTGACAACATAAAAGTTTCAGAAATGCCTGTTGACGGTATTATTCCAACAGCTACATCACAAATCGAAAAAAGAGCTGTTGCTTTAGACGTCCCATGTTGGATAGAAGATAAATGTATCCAATGCGGACAGTGTGTTTTGGTTTGTCCTCATGCTTCAATCAGAATGAAACAAATAGCACCTGCTGAACTAAAAAATGCACCTAAGAATTTTAAAACAATTAAATCTAGCACTAAAAACGCAAATGACCTTCAATTTAAAATTCAAGTTTATACTGAAGATTGTCAAGGTTGTGGAAGTTGCGTAGAAACATGTCCAGCAAAAGAAAAAGCTATAGTAATGAGTTGTATTCAAGATGAATTTGATAAAGGCGAAATAGAAAACCAAAGATTCTTTGATGCGCTTCCTGAAAATGTATTAGAAGGTGTTGACCCAACTACACTAAAAGGC
>JBAXBT010000206.1:0-2928 GCA_037141875.1 Candidatus Riflemargulisbacteria bacterium | reverse complement strand
TCAGAGATGACACGATTGATTCTCTTTTCTATCATAACACCGCTTGCCATATCCTCCCCAGCCCTCTCGTAGGTTATTGCAATTTGTTCAGCTTCGCGGCGATTATCTGTACCAGTTGATCTAGCTATCCAAATTCCATTTGGATTCTTGAACCTCGCGTACCAGTTATTGCAATGTCGCTGCCGGTATAAAGTAGCCATTCCAAAAAGTGTAGCAAAAAAGGTAACAAGTCAATTAGGTTATTTACATTCACCTAGTAAACAAAGGGCAATAAATACGCAAAATAGGCAGGGTGAATCGTACCGAGGGTTCGAATCCCTCTCTCTCCGCCAGATAGTATCTAATTGAGGGGACAAGTGGGCAAGGTGACATGGGGACACGGGGTTGTGTCTAAATGCACTTTGGATTTATAATTTGATACACAGGTAGGGGCGCTACTGCGTGGCGTCCGTTCATCTCATCTTGTCACCTTGCCCCCGCGTGGCTATGAGCAACGTTAGATAACTGTATAATTTTATTACAAATAGACTTTAACGACGGCCTCTTAAGTATAGGCTTAAGCAAAACCTATGCGTTTTCTCACTCTAATATTATCATTACTCTGTATAAACGCTTCTGCGAAATTTACACCAGAAGAGGTAAATGATTGGAAATTAAAAGCGGAACAAGGCGACACATATTCTCAATACATGCTCGGTGGTGCAAACTACCTTGGAGATAGTATATCAAAAAATTATGTGGAAGCTGTTAAATGGTTTCGTAGAGCAGCTGCGCAAGGGAGCGTAGATGCTCAATTTTTTCTTGGTGTTTGCTACATCAGAGGTGACGGCGTAGCGGAGGATCTAGTAGAAGGTTTAAAGTGGTACCGTAAGTCTGCCGATAACGGGTGTGAAGAGGCACAGTCAGCACTAGCTAGTCACTATGAGAGAGGCGAAGGATTACCCAAAAATCTAGTAGAAGCATATGCTTATTATAATATTGCTTCAGTTATTCTCGATGATGCTCGGCGTAATAGAGATGTACTTGAAAAAAATATGACACCACTACAAATCGAAGCAGGGATTAAAAGAAGTATAGAGTTACAGGCTAAAATTTGTGTGAATATTGAAGCAAGAATAAATAAGAACGGATCCACACCCGCAGAATTTATAGAATGGAAGGTAAAAGCCGAAAAAGGCGATTCAATCGCGCAATGCATTTTGGGGCTTTGCTATCAGAAAGGCATAGGATTTGAGCAAAATCATTTTGAGGCTTTGAAATGGTTTAGTAAGTCAGCCGAACAAGGAAACGATGAAGCACAAGGTTACCTAGGTTTTTGTTATGCAAATGGAGTCGGGGTTTCAAAAAATAAAAATGAAGCCTTTAATTGCTTCCTTAAATCCGCCAAACAAGGTAATGACAGAGCACAATTTAATCTAGCTGTTTGTTATGAAACAGGGACAGGTATCGAAAAAAATTTATCAGAGTCAATTAAATGGATTCGAAAGTCCGCGGAACAGGGAAATCCAGAGGCACAATTTGCCCTAGGCTTTCGCTATACAATAGGAAAAGGAGTTTCTATTGACTACAAAGAAGCTGTTAAATGGTATCGCAAAGCAGCTAGTCAAGGACACGGGCATGCCCAAAACAATCTAGGTGTTTGTTATGACAATGGACAAGGGGTTAACAAAGACTTAATCGAATCTTACGCATATTTCGACGTCGCTAGTTCAACTTATGATGACTCATTGGAATATCGTAACCAACTTCAAACAAAGATGAGTTCTACTCAAATAGCAGCTGGGCAAAAAAGATCTAAAGATTTAAAGAAAGAAATTGAAGCAAGCATCGCCGAGAATGAGTGAACTTATGCGCCTGATAACTTTAATTTTATTACTATCCACAAAATTAATAGCGCAAATTAGCCACGCAGAATTTTCGGAACTATTAAAATATGCAGTAAATGGTGATAGTTCTTCTCAATTAAAACTTGGAGATTTTTTCGGTTGTGGGAACGAATTTACACAAACCGAAAATAGCACAGAAGGCTTCAAGTGGTATAAAAAATCTGCCGAGCAAGGTACTGCAGAAGCCAAAAACAGTGTTGGCTTTTATTATATGAATGGTTGGGGAGTTAAAAAAAATGTAGTCGAAGCATTTAAATGGTGGCGAGATGCGGCTGAAAATGGTGATGTTACAGCTTTATACAACATTGCGTGGTACTATGAACACGGCGATGAAGGAGTGACAAAAAATATCGTGGAGGCTCATGCTTATTACAGTATTGCAGGGAAATCCATTTATGCACTGCGTGCAAAAACTTCCGGTTTTAGATCTGCATCCACTGCGCAAGGTGCGTGTTATAAAATCCAAGAACTTGAATATCAAATGACACCTACACAAATTGAAGCAGCAAAAGTGCGATCAAAAGAAATCTTTGAAGATTTAGAGCCTCAATGGTGGCAACTTAGATGGTGGAAAGCACTTTTTACATAGAGTATTTAAGTACAAAAGGATTTCCTCGGTGACGGTAGTAGTACGACAATAAGTTAAATTTATTCTTTAATATATCTTATAATATCTTACTTTCCTACCACCCTCATGAGATTTGTACTAATATGCCTAGCAGCAGTTTTACTTAGTGGATGTGGCTACGTAGCCGGCAAGAGAGTAGACTTTGCATCTGATTTCTCCAATTATCCGGATAGTAATATTAGTAAGCTGGCTGGAAAAACATTCTACATTTCGAATAACGAAGACTACGAGAGACTGATCTTGCTTAAAAAAGACCTTAGAGAGCTTTCCAATTCACCGACCCCAACCAGATTCCTTCAAGCAAGCTGCGTAAGAGACATTTCACAAATCACCAATCAATACGATAGCGGTATTTTAGGAATTCTTTATTGGGGAAAAGTATCCAAAGATAATGATGGTTTTATGGATGTCATG
>JBAXBT010000205.1:0-2928 GCA_037141875.1 Candidatus Riflemargulisbacteria bacterium | reverse complement strand
CACCTGTTGCAAGAGCTCCATAAGCAGAAGTTAGTTCCATCATATAAACTTCTTGTGAACCTAAGGCTATTGAAATATATGGCCAAAGAGGAGTTGTTATTCCAAATTGTTTGGCGGTTGCAACGACAGCTTCTGGTGACACCATGTCGACTAATTTTATAGAAATCGTGTTAATCGATTTTTCTAGCGCTTTTCGCATGGGGATTCTTCCATCATAAGTTAAATCATAGTTCTTTGGAGCATAAGGTCCTTGGAAAGTGTTAAAAACTACAGGTGAGTCGTTTACTATAGTTCCTGGAGACAATCTTTTAGAGAGTGCGGTTAGATAAACAAATGGCTTAAATGAAGAGCCTGGTTGTCTATGAGCATGTATTGTTTTGTTGTAATGATTGTTTAGGAAATCATAGCCTCCAACCATTGTTACAATATATCCTGTTTTAGGGTCGATTGCTAACATTGCAGCTTGGCTAAAGTTAAGATTTTGGTTAACACTTTCTGACACTGCCCATTCAACAGCCGATTCTGCTTCTTTTTGCATTTCCCATATTATTGGAGTGTAAACCTTGAGCCCTCCGTTATATGCTTCTTCTTCTCCGTACATACGAACAAGGAGGTTAATAACTTCTTGTACAAAATAAGGTGCTCTGTATTTTAATTTTTTACGAGGTGCAATCACCAGAACATCTTTTTTGCTATCAAGGTATTGTTGTCTAGTTATTAATTTAACATCAAGCATCCTTTTTAATACCATATCTTTTCTTTTCATAGTTGTTGCAAGTCTCTTGTAAGGAGAATATGCTTCTGGAGCTTGTAACATTCCAACTAACATAGCACTCTCAGCAATACTTAAATATTCTGCACTTTTACCGAAATATTGTTGTGATGCGGATTCTATTCCATATGAATTATGTCCCCAATACACTTGGTTAAGGTACATATGAAGTATTTCTTCTTTTGTATATTGACGTTCAATTTTAATGGCAAGAATAACCTCGGCTACTTTTCTTGAGAATTTTTTCTGTTTAGTAAGGAAAAGGTTTCTAGCTAATTGTTGAGTAATCGTACTAGCTCCTTGAACTTTTCCTCCTTTTATAACGTTTACCGTCATTGCTCTTAAGATACCTATAGGGTCAACTCCATGGTGTTCATAAAATCTTGAATCTTCCATTGCAACTACTGCTTTTTTCATTGTGCCTGATATTTTTGAATAGGGTATTGATATTCTGTTCTCTTCTTTATGAAGGTCAGCAAGGATTACCCCATCCGCAGAATAAATTTTTGTAGTTTGATTCGGAACAAAAGTAGAGATAACTCTAACATCAGGTAGTGTTTTAAGAAGGAATAATACATATAAGAAAAGCAGAACAGCAAGAACACCAGCAACCATAGTGCCTTTTAGGAAAATAACCAATAAAAAAGATTTAAATTTTTCGTTTCTTCTTCTTTGTTGGTGGCTTTTAAATCCACTTTTATGTCTTCCAGAAGATGTTTTGGGCTTTTTCCCTACAGATAACGGTACTCTTCGTTCAAAAACCACTTAATGTTTCCCTTCATAATTTATACGCTTATTGTCAGTTTTTAGTAGATGCTATATTATCACAAGAGTATTTATTAGTTAATGAGTTTTTAAAAAGGATGTAGCATGAATACTATTATTAAAGGTTTAGTAGATGTAATAAATGCAGAGGATTTAAATGAATTATTAGCTTCAAAGAAGAGATTAAAAGTGAAATGGGGAGCGGACCCAAGTGCTCCTGATCTTCATTTGGGGCATACTGTAGTTCTTCGTAAATTAAAAATTTTTCAAGCTCTTGGACACGAGATTATTTTTTTGATAGGTGATTTCACCGCAATGATTGGTGACCCAACAGGAAAATCAAAAACAAGAAAAGAACTTTCAGAAGAACAAGTAATAAAGAATGCAGAGACATATCAGGATCAAGTTTTCAAGGTTTTAGATAGGGAAAAAACAACTGTTGTTTATAATTCTACTTGGCTGAGTAAGCTAACTGCTAAAGATATCGTAAAACTAACTGCTCAGTATAATGTTGCCAGAATGTTAGAAAGAGATGATTTTAACAAAAGGTTCACAAATAATGTTTCAATAAGCATCCATGAGTTTTTATATCCTTTGTTCCAGGGCTATGACTCTGTTGCATTGGAAGCAGATATTGAAATGGGTGGTACAGACCAGAAGTTTAATTTATTAGTTGGAAGACATCTTCAGAAGGAATACGGTCAGAAACCACAGATTGTTCTTACTATGCCTATTCTAGAAGGCCTTGATGGTGTACAAAAGATGAGTAAAAGCTTGGGTAATCATGTTGGGCTCACTGATTCTCCGAATGAAATGTTTGGGAAGTTAATGTCTATTCCTGATGAGTTAATTATAAAGTATTTTGAATTATTAACTGATGTTTCAGATAGCATAATTGAAAAGATGAAGAAGCAAATGAAAGATGGCTCTGTCAATCCAAGGGATCTTAAGGTTAATTTGGGTAAAACTATTATTGAAATGTATCACTCTAAGGAAGATGCACTTAAAGCTGAAGAATATTTTATTACAGCTTTTAGAGATAAGGATATTCCTGAGGATATTCCTGAGATGAATGTTACTAAAATTGAAGGAGAACTTACTTTAATTAATATTATGAAGCTAGCTTATATGGCTTCAAGTAATAAAGAGATTAAAAGATTGTTTGAGCAGGGCGCTGTTTCGCTCGATGGAGAAAAAGTGTCAGATCCTTTTTACTTATTAGAGTCAGGAAAAGAAGTAGTAATTAAGTCAGGCAAAAGAAACTTTCTTAAGATATTGTGGTAAGAAAATTAATTCTAGTAGGTGGTTTGGCTGGCTTTTTGTCAGGTCTTTTAGGCATTGGTGGTGGAGTGATAATTGTTCCTGCAATGGTTTTCCTAATGGGTTATTCA
>JBAXBT010000204.1:0-2967 GCA_037141875.1 Candidatus Riflemargulisbacteria bacterium | reverse complement strand
TTACACAATCATGCTCAAAAATTCATAAATAGAATTTATGATAAACTTAAAGAAGAAATTTGTTTTATTGGTGGTGATAGATTAGAAAAGGTTATGATAAAAAATTATGAATTTATTTGTCTCCCCTCCTTAAAAAGAAACCTACTTAGTATTATTGTTAGCATTTTCGAAGCTAGAACCATCTTAAAAAAATTAAAACCTAAATTTGTATTTGCTACAGGAGGCTATATTACTATCCCTGTTGGCATTGCCTCTATAACTCTTGGACTACCACTAATTCTGCTCGAACAAAACAGTATCCCTGGTAAAACAAATAGGTTTCTTGCTAAATTTGCAAAACTTATCTTTACTGGATATCCCATAGCTTCTTTCTCTCAAAAAAAGACCTTCTTCTCAGGAAATCCTGTTGCCGAAATATTGCATGACAAAAAAACAAAGTTACTTGTTTTTGGTGGAAGCCAAGGCTCAAAGGCTATAAATGAACTAATAAAAAATAATCTCACAGAACTGTCTACCCTTGGTCTTGAAATCATCTGGATAACTGGAGAAAAAACTTATGAAAGTATTACTAATGACCTAACAAAATATAAAAATAATGAAAATCTGTACATACTTAATAAAACAAATATTGAAATATGCCCTTTTAGAAACGATATTCCAGAACTACTTGCTAAAACCAAAATAGCTATAAGCAGATCAGGAGCCATGAGTATATCTGAACTTACTGAAAACTGTATTCCTACCCTTTATATACCTTACCCTTATGCAACTGACGACCATCAAACTTTTAACGCTAAATACATTGTTGATAATCAGGCAGGAGAAATGATCTTTGAAAAAGACCTAAATAATGCCGTTTTTATTAAAACGCTTATCAAATTAAATAATTCAATAAATACTTATCAAACTGCACTTAAAAAATTGCCTAATAATGCAACTGGTATTATCATTGATAAGTTAAAACAAAAAGGATTAATTTAATGCTATTAGAAAATAAAAATATTCACTTTATTGGAATCGGCGGAAGTGGCATGAACCCTTTAGCTGCTGTACTTGTTGATATGGGATACACAGTTTCCGGGAGTGATGTCAAAGAAAACATTTATACCCTTTTATTAAAGGAGAAAGGTGTACAAATTTTTTATGGACATGACCCAAGTAACATAAGACTTGCTGAAATCGTCGTACTTTCTTCTGCTATTAAGGCAAACAACATTGAGTTACAAGAAGCTATAAACCAACAAATTCCTGTTATTAAAAGAGCAGAAATGCTTTCCTACATCATGGATCAACACAACATTAGACTTGCAGTTGCGGGAACTCACGGAAAAACAACAGTAACTAGCTTTATTTCTCACTACCTTTGCTCAATAGGAAGAAAACCAACGTACATCATAGGAGCACCTCTGAAAAACACTAATATTGCCTCTCAGTACGGTCAAAAGGACTTCTGCGTAGCGGAAGCTGACGAAAGTGACCGTTCATTCCTATTCCTTAACCCAAATATAATCGTTATTACTAATATTGAGGAAGAACATATGGATCAATTTGAGGATCTAAAAGACATTCTAGATACCTTCACTAATTTTACTAAAAGACTCGACAAAACAAACAATTTACTAATCCTAAATGGAGATGATGAAAACATTAAGAAGATTAATGTTAAAGGGAAAAAAGTAATAACCTACGGTTTTAATGAAGGAAATACTGTTCAAGCTAAAAATTTAACACAATCAAGTGGCCGTCCTTCTTTTGATGTTTATGTTGATGGAGAAATTGTTGCAACCCAAATAAAACTTAATATCCCAGGAAAGCACAATATCGAAAACTGCCTTACAGTTTTTGCTTTAGCAAAAAACTTTAATTTACCTTTTTCTGATGTTATAAAATCATTTAAAAGCTTTGAAGGAGCAAGTCGTAGATTCCACAAAGCTGGAGAAGTTAACAACATTATGATATTTGATGACTATGCACATCACCCTACTGAAATAAAAGCGACATTAGAAGCAGCTAAGGAATATAATCGAAGGATTATTGCTATATTTCAACCACATCGTTACTCAAGATTTGCTGCTTTTTATAAAGACTTCGTAAAAAACTTATCTATAGCAGATAAAGTATTCTTCACTGATGTATATGCTGCTGGTGAAGACCCAGGGAAAATAATAGCAAAGGATATTTTGCCGATGTTTGAACCTAATAAAGCAGAATATATTCCTCAAGTAAGTCATATTGCTTCGAAAGTTGCCAATATTGCAAAACCAGGAGATCTAATAATAACGTTAGGGGCAGGAGATGTAACATTTGTATCAAAAGAAATCGTTCAACTCCTGAACATGAAAAAAGAAGATATTTAAATATGCTTATTAGCACACTTAATGCTAAAGAATTAAGTTATTCTCATTGCCTCGGCGAAAACTACATAATACATTTTCCTGAAAATATTAGTGATTTAAATGAAATCCACGAAGATGCCTTTATCTTAGGTAGAGGAACAAATACTTTATTTAAAAATAAACAAAAAGGTCAAATTGTTTCGCTCAGTAAACTAACTAACTATGAAGTGAAAGGAAATATTGTTTATGCTGAAGCAGGGATAACATTGCCTACGCTTATAAATAAACTTATGACTTACAATCTTGGAGGACTAGAATTTACTTACCCCATACTCACTTCCTTAGGAGGAGCTGTCTATCAAAACTTTGGCGCATATGAAAAGACAATCAGTGAATATATTATAGAAGTGAACTGTTTCAATAAAAAAAATAAAACCCTAAAAACTCTGACTAAACAAGAATGCTTATTTAACTACAGAAGCTCTGTTTTTAAAGCAAATGATTATGTTATTACGCGTGTATCCCTTTTATTAGAAAAGATTGATAAAATATTAATTGAAAAAAATTGTGAACATTTTAAAATTAAAAGAGAAACAGCTTATCCTCTATCCTATAACTTAGGTAGTATTTT
>JBAXBT010000203.1:0-2969 GCA_037141875.1 Candidatus Riflemargulisbacteria bacterium | reverse complement strand
AACGCTCTATAGCATGACCTGAGAATACTGCATGAGTAGCAAATAGGTACATATCGTTATTACAGCCATGTTCCCTAAGTACAGCAATCCCTTGAGTAACACTTCCAGCTGTATCAACCATAACATCATAAATTAGCCCTGTTTTATTCTCAACATTACCAACCACATTTACAATCTCAGCTCTATAATGCCCTGGTCTTGTTTTATGAAGAATAGCAAGCTCTGCACCTATCTTATCAGCAAATTTCTTAGCTGCTTTTGCTCTCCCAGTATCTGGAGCAACAACTACCATATCCTTCTCTACGTTCTTTTTATGACTAAAGTATTTCACAAAAAGAGGTAGCGCTTGCAAATGGTCCACAGGAATATCAAAATAACCTTGAATTTGATCAGCATGAAGATCCATAGTAATTACTCTATCAGCACCAGCTTCAGTAATAAGATTTGCCATAAGTTTTGCACTAATTGGTTCTCTTGGTCCTGATTTCTTGTCTTGCCTTGCATAACCAAAATGAGGAATAACAACATTGATCTTTCTTGCGCTGGCTCTTTTACAAGCATCGATAGTAATAAATAATTCCATTAAATCTTCATTAACATTATGACCACAAGTCTGAATTAAAAAAACATTACTTCCTCTAATCGTTTCATCTATTGTTATAAATATCTCACCACAACTAAATTTAGAAACCTTTAATTTTGCAAGGTCATTCCCTAAATATTGAGATATTTCTTGTCCCAATTTAGGATGTGATGTGCCACAAAAAACCTTCAGGTTAACTCCATAATCTTTTGTCATTAATGTTGCTCCTTCCAAAAATCAATAAACTTCTAATAGAAAGCTTAATTAAACAATACTTGCACTATTTTTTCAAGGAGCAGGTTTTAGCCCTTAAAAGCAAAATTCTTAACTGCCTGATTAAGTTCACTCAATCTTCTTTTCTTTACCGATGCTTCTACTTGCTGTGTCATCTCCGCTGCCTTAGTACCTTTTCTAGGTGAATACACCGCGGTAATTACTCTATAGAAACTTAACTCTTTAACTACATTAACCATATTAATAAATTCTTCTTCAGTTTCACCTGGAAAACCTACAATCAAATCAGTTGAAATCCTTACCCCTGAAACAGCTTTTCTTAACTTATCAACTTTATCCTTATATTCATTAACCGTATAACCTCTATTCATGAGCTTCAAAATACGATCATCACCATGCTGAATTGGAAAATGTATTTCTCGTCCTAACCTTTCATTTTCAGCTATTACACTAATAAGTTTATCTGTAATATCTTTTGGGTGAGACGTTAAGAAATCAAGTCTTTCCAGCCAAGAGAATTTGGATAAAATATCTTGTAGTAAATCAGCAAAATCATAATCCTCATATAGTCCACTCCCATAAGAATTAACATTCTGGCCAAGCAATAGGATTTTTTTATAATCAGAATTTGAAAGTTGCTCAATTGAATTAAAAATATCCTCTTTTGTTCTACTAACCTCACGACCTCTCGTGTAAGGGACAATACAATATGTACAAAAATTATTACAACCATACATTATTGGCACAAATGCTTGGTCCATACTTTTATCTCTATCGATATTACCTATACTACTTTTAGCATCTTTATTATCCACAACTTTAACAACTGATCCTTTACTCCTATTCCACTCACTTAAGATCTCCGGAAGATACTCATAGGAATTAGCTCCAATTACAACATCAATGAAAGGATATTTCTTTAAAAGCTCTTCTTTTTCATATTGAGGAACACATCCAGTAACGACAATTACTTGTTTCCTTTTTTTCTTCTTACGCAAGGAATTAAACTCTTTCATCCTAGCAAAAACTCGATTCTCGGCATTACCTCTAACTGCACAAGTATTAAAAATTAAAACATTAGCAATATTCGGATCGTCTATTGCAATATAACCAGCGGACAACAGTGCTCCTGAAAGTATTTCCGAGTCGCTCTTATTCATTTGGCAACCAAAAGTAAAGATATAAAAAGTAAGCCCTTTAGGCATCATTTGCGGTTGTAATCATCCTCATAGCGGATAATGTCATCCTCACCCACATAACTACCCACCTGCGCTTCTATAATAACTAAAGGTATATCCCCAGGGTTTTCTAAGCGATGTCGAACTCCTTTAGGTATATAGGTGGATTGATTCTCAAATAAAACAAGCTTTTCTTGCTCTTTAGTAACTGAAGCTTCTCCACTAACCACAACCCAATGTTCATTACGATGTTCATGCTTTTGAAAAGATAACTTATGTTTTGGCTTAACCTCTATCCTCTTGATTTTATAATTATTATGCTCAAGAAGAACTGTATAAGTTCCCCAAGGACGATGAACAGTAGTGTGCTCATTAATAAGAGCTGATCCTCTTTTTTGAAGTTCATCTACGATTTGTTTAACCTTTTGCGTCTCCCCTTTTCTTGCAATCAAAAGTGCATCTGAAGTATCTATAATAACCAAGTCACTTACTCCTGCTGTACTTACTATCTTTCCTTCAGTAGAAACAACAAAATTATTCTCAGAATCTATAGCAATATCCTCTTTGTATTTTCCATCACTTTTCACATCGTTAAAATATTCGGCAATCTCATCATAGCTACCCAAATCAGACCAACCAATATCAGCAGAAACCACCTTAACCTTGTTGCTCTTTTCCATAACAGCATAGTCAATACTATTCGCAGGAATGGCCAACATATCATCATACTTTACTCTTAACATACCAGAACTATCCCTTGAGGCATTTTCAAATGCTTTCTTAGATGCCTTATATATATCAGGAGAAAATTTATTAAGTTCTTCTAAAAAAACTCCTGCTTTAAAAACAAACATTCCGCTGTTCCAATAATAATTACCATTCTTAACATATTTATCTGCTGTAGCTAAGTCTGGTTTCTCCTTAAAATTAAGAACATTCTCCCCATCTGCTTGGATATAGCCATACCCTGTTGC
>JBAXBT010000202.1:0-3015 GCA_037141875.1 Candidatus Riflemargulisbacteria bacterium | reverse complement strand
CTTTAAATATTAATCCTTATACTGGAGATGGATTCGCATATTTTAGTTTTAGTGCTACAGACAATGCGGGGAATGTAGCATTTAACATTCAGTCTCCACTTATTTATAGTAATTTAGTGACTGGAGGAATTTATGTAAGTACCGATATTATTCTTCCTGAATGGTTTGTTTTTGATATGGATACACTAAGTAATACATACATAAATGATCAAACAGTAGGAGTAAGTATAACAAAGGACTCTCGTGCTACTTCTTGGTTGATAAAAGAAGATTCAAGAAACCCTGAGGCTGATGATGTTTTATGGCATTCAAAGATGATTACAGAGTTTACTCTTAGAACAAAGATTAATGCGCTAAGAACTCTTTATTTATGGGTAAAAGATGATGAAGGTAGAGTTGTTACTGCACCAGTAATCACCACATTTAATTATGACAATATTGATCCTGTCATTATAAGTTTTGAGGTTGAGAGATTAACTGGTGATGCAGTGAAAGTAGTAGATGGATATTCTTATTTTAGGGTTGGAACATATAATGTTACTTTTAACTTTGCTGAAGAATTATTAGTAACACCTACAATATTGATGGATCATTTAACAGCATTTGTTTCAAATTACTTTACAGTTTTAAAAATAAACAATTCAACATATACAAGTCAGTTTGTGGTAACGAATGGAACAGTAGAAGGAGTCTATAATCTTTACTATAGCGCTACAGACAATGCAGGAAATACTTCAAAGGTTCAATTGTTTAATAGTCCAATGGTTGTGGATGTAAGTAATCCAATAGTAGATTTTGAGGTGTTGGATTTTGACACGCTGAGCAGCCTATACACAAACAGTGTAAATGTACGTTTAAGTATAAATGTTAGCGAAGGAGTGAGTTACTTAGTAACAGAGAATTCGAATCAAACAATTTTCTATTCAATGTTCAATGTTTCCAAACCTACAATAGCTACCTTTGCTACGTCAGTTGTAGAGTCTAAGATGCTTAAGTTGTTGGTTATAGACAGAGCTGGCAATATAAATAGCAGTAATGCAACTATTGTATTTGATAATATTGTGCCAACTGCGACGATTGAATTCGCAGGTGCAGCTAATGATGTTGATGTTGGCTCATATAGAATTACTTTAAACGTTGGTGGAATTTTTAGTGGACTTGCTACAACACCTAATTTGTCTTTTGTGCCAAACAACAAAGCACCTATATTCTTAAGCCTTCAGCTGCAAGCCATTGGCCAATATACAGCAACTTTGAGTATTTCAACCTTCTTCGGAGACGGGTTAGGATACTTTATGTTTAATGCAACAGACAATGCTGGTAATTCAGCATCTAGTTCATATTGTCCATTAATTATAAATACATTAGTTAAAATTCCAAGTTTCAATGTTCATGATTTAGAGATGGGGCCATTATCTAGGTATACAAATGACAATATATTATCTGTAATAATTTCTCAAGATGAACAAGCATACGCTTGGATGATAACTGAAGTATATTCAACAAAACCATCTTCTTCTAATTCTCTTTGGTTAAGCAATAGACCAGTTGAGTATAAGCTTTTAAACAAGAGTAATGACATTAAGACATTCTATTTATGGATTAAAAATGCTAATGGAAATATTAATGATGTTCCCGCAATAGTTACAATTAATTACGACAACATTCTTCCTATGTTAACAAGTACAGAGATAAGGAGAATAACCGGAGATGATGTATGTGTTATAAATGGATATTCTTATGTAAGAGTTGGAACATACAATATTACTTTTAATTTTAGTGAATCAGTATTAGTAACCCCAGAGGTTTGGTTAGTAAACAAGGCATTGGCACTAACGCTTAATGTATCGCTTTTGCAAAATAGTCCTTCAGAATTTATTGCAGAATATGTTGTAACAAATGGTACAGCAGAGGGTGAGTATAATGTTTATTATAACGTTACAGACAATGCAGGAAACTGTTCATTGGTTCAGTTATATAGTAGTTCGCTGATTGTAGATAGAACGGTGTCTAATCCTTCAATTATTGCATACGATAAAGATAATAATAATGACTTAAGAACTGATGATTTAATCGTAGGATTAAGGATTACTAACGATGAAGATGTTATTGAATGGTTGGTCAGTGAAACAGACAGACATTCAGTGAGCCCTTCTTCAAATGATCCATTATGGATAAATGCTCGTCCATATGAACATAGATTCAAGAATATTCAATCAGGACTTAGAAATATTCATTTGTGGGTTAAGGATAGGGCAGGGAATATTAGTAGTGTTGACGCATATGCTTTCATAATGTTTGATACAGCTGAGTTAGAAGCAAAGAATTATGCTAATGTATATGTTGATAAGGGTACAGTCGTATTGCCAGGATATATGTATATTACACTAAATGTTATTGAGCAGGTTTTATCAACTCCAAGTCTTTCTTTACGGTTTGAAAATGGTAACAAGATACCTGTAAGCCTCAACTTTGTTTCCTCAAGTGACAGAAATGGAGTTTATTACAAATCTACTATTCTTGTTCCAGAAATAGCTAGTTGGTCTGGAGAAGCATATTTTGAACTTATTGTAACAAGAACAAACTTTACGGTTTTTGCAGCCACAACTAATAGGATTATCCTTGGGTTAATCGGAGGACAATCAAAAATTAATATAGCTGTTCCTTTATATCATTTAGTAACTGTTGATCAGAAACTTACGGCTATGGAGTTAGGAGCACAAAATCAAGTTGTTATTAGCTTCAATTTTGGAAGTAATTCATCAGCAGTCGCAATCCAAAAGATCAGAGTGGTTTTGAGTGGCAATGTTTATGACAATGATATTTCTGAAATATATTTTGCGTATCCTAAAGATGGAGGGTATAAAGAGCTTACAGAGATAGGTAAAATCAAGAATAAAGAAGTTATTTTAAGTTTCTATAGTGCTGATAGTTATTTTAGAGGCATGAAGGATATTGTTCTTATGATGAGTGTTTCAGATAAGGCTGTTCTTGATTCCAGATTCCAAGTAGTTG
>JBAXBT010000201.1:0-3034 GCA_037141875.1 Candidatus Riflemargulisbacteria bacterium | reverse complement strand
CTCTGTCACTAGCATTACTCCAAGCGCTGCTGTTAGCATCAATGGCGGCATCTTTGAAATAGAAATGCTTGAGGATTTTCACAATGTTAAGGATACGGAGCTTCTTCACATTTTAAAAGAGAGAGCAGAGCTAATTAATAAGATACTTATTGTTTTCTTCCAAAAACAAAGACCAATTAACTTCCTAAAAAGCGGATTACTTAAACCAATTACTCAGAAAACAATTTCCGAACTAACTGGACTAAGCGCTTCGACCATAAGTAGGCTAGCAAACAGCAAATACGTGTTTATACACAATAAGCTTTTCCATTTTAAGGCGCTCTTCCAAAGACAGGTAAACAACTCTAACTACTCATCCTTATTCATAAAAAACCACATAGCTAAAAACATAAATAAACCAGATAAAGTATTAGCCGAAGAATTAGGAATACTAGGAATTAATATCGCCAGAAGAACTGTTAATTATTATAGAAATAAATTTTTCTAACGGAAACCCAACAACCGTATTAATATCTCCTACCACGTTTTCTATCATAAAGTTAAAAACTTGCGCTTCTTGTATACCATATGCGCCCGCCTTATCCATTGGACCCTCCGGTGGTAACAACTTTATATAATCAGATAATACTTTTTCAGGGATGTTCTCTAGTTTCTTAAATCTGACCTTCGCCTCATCGGTAATAATTGTTTGAATATTATTAATTGCATCAAAATAACAAACAGAAGTTACAACAAGATGCTCTTTGCCAAAATGATATAACAGCATCTCCTTTGCTTCTGCCCTACTTTTTGGTTTTCCAAGGATCAAGCCTTTGTCTGGATAGCAAACAACGGTGTCTGCTGTAATAATTCTTTCCTTTTTAGGTAGTCCGCTATCTAGAAAATCTGCCATCTTTTGTTTTGCCAAAAAAACTGAAACCAGTCGTGCATCCATTGCTGCAGGAACTCTCTCTTCGAAATGAAAATCAATAACTTTGACTTCATCATATAATTTAGTTAATATTTCTCGTCTCCTCGGAGATTTAGAAATAAGCTGTATACTTCTTGAATTTAAGATTTCTTCGTTCAAAAAAACTTCAATCTCTTTATCTTTACACCGGTTTATTTTACAATTCATATTGTATCATCTTACAAACAAATAAATTGAGGAAAATTTCGTGGAAAAAGAGCATAGTTTTTTATTTGAAGTCATTCACGATATAAAGAGTCCTTTAGGGGCAATCATGGGATTATCTGAGATTTTCCTTAAACTTCTTTCAGATGACCTTAAGCCTAACCAAAAGGATGTTGTAACTAAAATTCATAAACATGCTAAGTTCACGTTAAAGCTTATTGAAGACCTTATTGACCTAGAAAAAATGAGCCGAGGGGAGTTTGCTATTAATAAAGCCCCATTAGAAATAAAACCCTTCATTGAAAGTTTGGTACAATGCCACCAGCTACATTCTGTCCAAAAAGATATTCATATATTTCAAACTATTCACAAAAACATGACCATCAACGTTGACGAGCTACGGTTACAGCAAATTCTAAATAATTTAATAAATAATGCCATTAAATTTTCACCAAAAGGCTCAGCCATAAATATTTCTACTGATGACAATCAAGGATACTTTTATATTAAAATCATAGACCAAGGGCCTGGGATTGCGCCTGAAAGAGTTCAGGATATCTTTAAGCCTTTTGCCAATATAGGGAGCCTACCAACTGCAAACGAAAAAGGAAGCGGAATTGGCCTAAGTATTGTTAAAAAACTTTTGGAACTTCATAATGGCGACATCTTTGTAGAAAGTGAAAAGGACAAAGGAAGCACCTTTGTAGTACAATTACCTATAATATGAGCTTAAGTATTCTAGGATCCGTTGCTTTTGATACTTTATTTACACCAGAAGGAGCGAGAGAAAAGATTCCTGGTGGCTCTGCATTTTATTCATCCATTGCAGCAAGTTATTTTACTCATCCCTATATAATTAGTAAGGTGGGCGGAGATTATCCGGACGCATATTTTAAACTATTACATGATCGTGGAATTAATACCGAAAACATCCAAATTGATCAAACAAATAAAACCTTCCATTGGACTGGCAGTTATTTAAACAATATTAATGTAGCAGAAACATTAGATACAGAAGTCGGCGTACTTGCTGAATTCATACCAAATCTAAATGTAGAAGCAACAAATGCTAATATTTGTTTCTGCGCCAACAATGACCCTATTTCTCAAAGACAAGCTCTTGAACAAAGCAAAGCAAAACTCAAAGCATTAGACACTATGAACCTTTGGATAACTATTATGAAAGAAGAATTAGAGAAAACCATCTCTTTGGTTGACCTATTGTTCATTAATGATACAGAAATCAAAATGCTTACAAATGAATACAATCTAATAAGCGCTGTCAGAAAGTTACAATCATCTTTTCCTAACATCAATTACGTAATATTAAAGAAGGGAGAATATGGAGCTTCCATATATGGGAAAAAAGAAGATGATATCTTTACAGCTGGAGCATACCCAGTACGCCTAGTAAAAGATCCAACTGGTGCTGGAGATTCCTTTGCCGGAGGATTTTTAGGTTTTCTGGATAATAAAGCTGTTTCTTGGCAAACATTAAAGGAAGCTTTGCTTTTTGGGTCAGCAACATCTTCCTTTACCGTTGAAGAATTTGGTCCTGATTCTCTATTAAATACTTCAAAAACTAAAATTGAATCACGCTATTCAGACCTAAAAAACCACTTGTCAATATAATTTTGTTTCTTTATTTAGAGTATTAGTGTATCCTTAATTAGTTAAAATATATCAAAAATAATTAATAAGAGAGCAATACACATGACAGAAATAAATGGTTTCGAACTTCTTGGCCTTTCCAAAAAAGCTTTAAATGCTATCAAGCAAAAAGGCTTCGAAGAGCCATCGCCTATACAAAAATTAACAATTCCAGTAATGCTTAGAAATGACACAAACATCATTGCACAGGCACAAACAGGAACAGGCAAAACTGCTGCATTTGGACTACCACTAATTGACTTAATTGAC
>JBAXBT010000200.1:0-3066 GCA_037141875.1 Candidatus Riflemargulisbacteria bacterium | reverse complement strand
TTGAGATTATAGAATCTGCTGATGATTGGGATAAGCTGAGGGAAATAAGAAATATTTTGTCTCATGAGTATCCTGATAGTATTAATGAAAGAATACAAAATATTAAACTAGCGTTAAATGGTTATGAGTTGATGATTAATTTGTATAGGAAATTAAAAGAATATTCTGTAAAAATGAAAATTGAATAATGGTTGTTTTTTGCTTTTTTAAGAAGAAGATAATAGTTTTTTAATTTCTTTTACTACACGTTTAGCGTCAGATATTTTCATTTTAGAAGAACAAGGAATCGAGATAGTTTTTTCGTAATAGCTTTCAGTAATTGGGAAATCCTTTTCATTTATATTGAACTTTTCATAGTATGGATGTTTATAAACAGGGATATAGTGCACCTGTGTAAGGATATTTAGTTCTCTTAATTTCAGGATAAATTCTGCTCTAGTTGTCCCAAATTTCTGCCAATCAACTAAGAGAGTAAACAAGTGATAACTGCTTTTCTGCCATTGCTGTTCCTGCACAAAAGAGATACCCTCAATGTTCTTGAATTGTGATTGGTAATAACTAGCTATTTTTCTTTGTTGTGCGACGAATTTATCTAGTCTTTTTAGCTGCGAAGAACCTAACACGCATTGGAAGTCGGTTATTCTGTAATTGAAACCAAGGGTTTGCATCTCATATGACCAAGGTGCTTCTTTTGATGGAGTGCCTTTGATTCCATGGGTTCTTAATGAACGACATTTTTCAGCAAGTGCATCGTCATTAGTGGTAATAGCACCACCTTCACCTGTAGTTAAGTTTTTTAGAGGATGGAATGACAGGATACTTGCATCACTGTATTTACAGCTACCAATCTTCTGCCACTCTTCGCCATCAAAGTATTCACTACCAATAGCATGAGCAGCATCTTCAATTATTACAGTTTTTGGATACAGTTCTCTGAGCTTTTTCATGTCAACTGGAAACCCTCCAAAATGAACAGGAGAAATGGTTCTTAGATTATTTATTTTAGGGATATTTTGAATGTCCAGATTGAAATCTGAATTAGTAATGTCAGAGAAAGCAGGTGTTCCTCCAGAATAGATTACTCCGTTAGAGGTTGCCACAAAAGTGTTTGGTGAGGTTAGTCCAACTTCGCCCTCTTTGTAGCCAACTGCAAGATTAATGATGTGCAAAGCAGCCGTTCCATTGCAGACAGCTATTACGTGTTTAACTTTAAGGTAATCAGCAAGTTCGTCTTCAAATCTTTTTATGGCAGGTCCCTGTGTTAAATATGGGTCTGAAAGCGAGAAGAATACTCTAAGTTTGTCGCTAAGAGATATGTTTTGAGTATTGTACGGAATAGTTTTCATAGTTAAATATTAACAAATAAAGCTATGTATGCAAATGACCTTAATAAAAGGTTTGTTTTTGTTTCAGGCATAACCTATAATTATGGGAAATTAACACACCCACCTAGCCTCCCTCTCGAGAGGGAGGAATATGAGATAACCATGAGACGAGAGATAATAAGATATAATAATAAGTTAAAAGACAGATCAAAAGAGTTAAGAAATACAATGACACCTGCAGAATGTATTTTGTGGGAAAGGATAAGAAAGAAACAAGTTTTAGGAATCAATTTTAATCGACAAGCAATGATTAACAATTTTATAGTAGATTTTTATAGTAGAGACATAAAGTTGGCAATTGAAGTAGACGGTAAGATACATGATACAAAAAAAGAATATGACTTTGAAAGAGAAGTAATTTTGCGTAAACTAGGAGTAGATATAATTAGGTTTACTAATGAAGAAGTCGAAGAAAATGTCGACTCAGTAATAAGCAAAATTAAGTATTATATAGAAGATATGACTAATCTCACTCTTGAGAGGGAGACAGATGAAAGTTAATAGGTAAAGATAAGAAATTTAGAGGGTGTGTAAATGGCAAAAGAGAGAAATATAACTAATTATAATGATACTGAGTATGAGGCTGACTTCTGGGGAAGCAGACAGTATGAGGATCTTGTTGAGAAAGACGTTTTACAAAAGATGCTTTCTAAAAGTTATAATAGTTTTTTAGACCTTGGTGCAGGGTTTGGCAGATTGGCGCCTGTCTATAAGGACAGAGCTAAGAAAGCAACACTTCTAGATTATTCAGACAAACTATTAATAAGCGCCAAAGAGAAGCTTGGAAAAAATAAGAATCTTGCTTTTGTTCAAGGAAGTTTTTATGAACTACCATTTGATGCTGATACTTTTGATGGTGGCTGTTCTATAAGAGTCATGCACCATGTTGAAGATTCAGATACTTATTTTAAGGAACTTAATAGAGTCTTAAAGAAGGACGCAGAATTTATTTTAGAAGTTGCCAATAAAAGAAATTGGTTGGAAATAGTGCGAAAAGTATTAGGTAAGAAATCTGCACTTAATCCGTTTTCAAGAACACCAGAGAATAGAAGCAGCAAAGGTCTTACTTATAATTTTCATCCAGCATTTATTAAGGAAAAGTTAGACAAACATGGCTTCGTCATTGTTGAAAAAGTTGATTCTTCTTTGCTAAGATCACCAATACTTAAAAAAATCGTTGGGCAGAGCAGGTTAGCGTTTATTGAGAAGCTTATTCCTTTCTGGATGAGGAAGACGGGTTACACTCCAAGTTTATTTTTAAAAATAAAGAAAGTTTAGTTTTATAATTCAGAATAATTGTTAGTTGCACTAACTTGGCTATTTAGAAAAGAATTTCTAATCTTTCTTTTTAATAAGGCCTCATTATTATCTTATTGTTACTTTTGCTTGATCAAAAGTAACCAAAAATCAAGAGTGCTCCAACTCGCTGCGTGACTTTTGGGTAATTTTCTTCGCACCACTGCGTGGAGCTTAATGCTCGAAAATTACTACAAAGTCATCTTGCTCAGATTACGCACTCAGTTTAAAACCAAATTAAATAATAATTTAAAACAATTAAAAGCTATCCCCGAGTAATGTTTGAACGACCTTAAATTGTAGAAAATTTGAAGTCATTTATTGACATTTAATATATAGAAGTCTGTTTTGCAATGCTCCCGCAGGTTGAATTATTTGTATTGAA
>JBAXBT010000199.1:0-3097 GCA_037141875.1 Candidatus Riflemargulisbacteria bacterium | reverse complement strand
TAGATGTTTTTCTAGATGATAAAAATAATTTTGACGTAATGGCCAATGCTGTAAAGGAATATTACGGTAATATCTATGGATCAAGGGGTGTTCTGTTAGAAGGATTTGGCAGAAAGGAGGAAGCAAAAAGAGTCTATGAAAAGGCAAGACTGATATTTAAAAATAATGATAAGAAACTGGCACATATTGAGGAAAGACTTTCTAACCTAAAATAAATTAAGAATTAAAAATTAAAAATTAAAAATCAGTACTTTAGAGTTATTTTGCTTTAGTAAAGATTTAAGCCAACCTGTTTAATTCATTAATTGGATAAAGTTCTTTATTATTAGAGATTTGACTAGTAAGCTGTCTCAAAAGTACCACGGCAAAGTTATACCCCCTTCTTAAGCTAATCTTTATACACAACGTTTATTGTAGGTAAATGAATACTTTAGATTTGATAAGTATCCCGACAACGATTGTTTATGTTGTGATCTAAGGATTTTTTTTGTCTTTGAATTAAGTATATATTTCTATGGGCAAACTCATAAATTTTATTGTATCTTATTAACCCCAAACCCCTTAAAAAGGGGCTATAACAGAGCAGTGCTTTTCGAAGATTCCTGGTCTGTTGAGGCTGTCTCAAAAGTACCACTACCCAGTTATACCCCCTTCTTAAGGGGCTCGTCTATACACACATCTTTTCCTTTAGCTCAAATCCTTGGTAAATCGCATTGAACCTATCTAGCCCCCATTTAAATGTTTTATTTCCTGGTGGACTTTCACATGAATATCCTTTCCATCCACCAAGTCTTGCTACAGTCCATGCTGCCCATGCAATTGTTTTTTTCTTATATGGATTGCGTTGTTTAACAGTTGCACCTTCATACTTCGAGGTCAAAACCTCTATTACCACTATTTCCTTCTTCGTAAAAATAGCTTCAGCAGAAATTCCTGTCGTATCATCACGAAATTGCCGAAGTTGATTTATCTTTAAGGCTGCTTGTAATGACAAAGCACACAATGTTTTTAATGCCTTACCCTTTTCTATCTCACTCGCCTCAAGGTTTAGCCCACCACTTTTTAAAGTTGAGAAAAGCAATTCTATTTGCCATCTTAATTTGTACCACCTTATTATTTGAAAAGCATCTTCATTGCAAGTGACAGAATGTGATGTCAATAATATCCAATGTATCGCTTCTTCTCTATCAGGTACGTATTGAGGTTTTTCTTTAGCTTCTACCCAATTCATTTCAACTCCTTCAGGAATACTGGATGCTATATTTCTGCTTTTGGGTTTCCTAAGTTTTACTTTACCAAACTTTATTTCTAATTCAGTTTTTCTTTCTTTACGTTTTCCGGTTTTTCGAATAGTTATCCTATAGGTGTCTTTTATAATTTCTGCTAATATGGTTTCGTATAATGATTTATCTATATCGAATAGTCTTCTATCACCTCTGCAACGAATTAGTATATCAGTGTTTTGATCCGGAATCATGCAAAATTCTTCATAGATGTCGCTTTCCCTATCAGCAACGATTGTTACATGTGCAGCATTTGTCAATGCTTTTTTGCTTTCCAAGGCGCAATCTATCCATCGGTAGGATTCTTTTTCTTCTATTACCTGATTTTTATAATCCCTTTTCTTACAGCTTTGCTTTTCCCAAGAACGATTCCATAGTTTTAAATAGCTAAAACCAAGAGCAACTTTATTGATCGTATCTATAACAATGCCGGGATGACAAAAAAATCCAATATCAATGTTATTACCTACAGGACCTAGTTCTTTATCCTTTTCAGACAAATAATTCCTGTGTTTTTCAAAATTGATTTCTGTTGTATCATTTATCACAAGGACATGCTTGCAATCTACTTTTGAATTGATGTCCTTACTATATTCTTTATGTACAGCTTGCCATGTCACTTTTGAATTTGCTAAAAGTCGACTATAACTTACCAATTCTGATCGATCATTAGCTAATTGGTTAATTATTGCAGTTTGTTTATTCTCAATTCTTGCTGTGATTTGGAGCCCCTTTTTTCAAGACGTTTGTCGTTATAACGATATTGTGCTTGATCTTTCAATTTTTGAAGATGCTTTTGTGCCATAATTATTATATTATACACAAATTTCCTCATAAAATTTATTGTTATTATATTGCAAGCCTTTAGATTATCAACAAAGTAGTGTTAATCGCAAACTCTTAATATTTGTGTGCATAGACGAGCTTAAGGGGGCCAGGGGGTTTTGATAATCAGCGTATTAGTCTTTGATACAATTACAGAATGGAAAAGATGTGTATAAAGAGTAGCTTTTTAAGGGGGACAGGAGGTATTGATAATCAGCGATGTCTCGGAAAAAATAATATCCGGTAATCATAACGTCCCTTTCTGCCTTCTTTTTGCGGCTACTGCAAGTTGACCAAGGGCAATACCTCCGTCATTTACAGGAATAAGGGATGGGATAAAAACTTCAAAATTTTGCTTTAAAAGCTCTGTTTCTGTCTTGCTTAAAATATACCTGTTCTGAAAACTGCCTCCCGAAAGAACAATTTTTTCTATCTTGTATAATGACCTCATTTCCTTTGCCATTTCGCAAATGATTGCGATAATGGTGTTATGAAACTTTGCAGAAATAACCGGAAGTGACTTCTTTCCAATATCCATGACAATCTGTTCAATTAAAGATTTTAATGGTACAGGCCGACCAGTCTCAAAATTATAAATATCAGTACATTTATGATCAATAATTGACTCAAGTCTCATCGGTGCTTCTGCATGATAAGATGAAACCGGACATAGATTAATTATTGCAGCTATTCCATCAAAAAGTCTTCCTGCACCTGAACTGAGTGGTGAGTTTATTTTCTTATCAATTGCATCAAGCATAAGAGCAATATTTTTCTTTTCTATATTATCAATGAATTTCAAGTCCATGTTAATAAAATCTTTCCCGAATACATTATAAAGGTAAGAAACACCAACCCTCCAGGGCTCATGGGTAACCTTATCCCCGCCCGGAAGAGGGATATATTCAAAATGGCTGTACCTTTCATAGCTTTCAAGATCGCAGACCATAAACTCACTTCCCCAGATATTACCATCGTCTCCATATCCT
>JBAXBT010000198.1:0-3099 GCA_037141875.1 Candidatus Riflemargulisbacteria bacterium | reverse complement strand
AATATTGATATAATTTCTCTTACAAAAACTCCTGATTTTGACTACATTATTACTCACAGTATGGTATTAAAAGAACTCATTTCTCAAAGATTACAAAATGAATACAGTATTAATATAGCAAAGGCTAATTATTTGCCAACTGCATATATTAATGGAGCAATAAATCAAAACTATTCATTTTCTCAAAATGGTATTGATGACAGTTCTTCTGGCTGGTCAATTGGAGGGAATCTCTCTTTTGATTTATATGATGGTAACAAAAAGAGTTATGAGTTAGAAATTGCTAAATCACAGCTTTATCAAACAGATGTTAATTTAGCTAATAAGGCTCGTTATGTATATCTTACACTTCAAGAAATGTGGAATAATTTGGTAAACGCTTATGATAACATAGCCGTAGTTAATATTTTTTTAGAAGCAGCTGAGGAGAGATCTAAAATAGCATCAGCTCAGTATTCATCAGGCCTAATTTCTTTTACAGATTGGATTACAATTGAAGATGAATTAATAAATAACAAAAAAGCAAAACTAAATAGCAACCTAGACACATTGATTCAAGAAGCAAAATGGATAAACGCGAAGGGAGAGGGATTTGATGAAAAATAAATTTATTTTAGTTATTATATTGTTACTTATTATTTTAGGGGGTTTTTTTGTATGGAAAAATTTTCTTGGTAAAGGCAACAAGGTTACTTATAAAGAGTATTCTGTGAAAGTTGGGAATATCGTTGATGCTATATCAACAGCTGGGCTAGTAGAGCCACAAAACCGTTTAGAAAGATTACCACCTATTAATGGAAGAATAGACCAAATATTTGTTAAAGAAGGAGATATCGTAAGAAAAGGTGAAACATTAGCAATTATGAGTTCTACTGAAAGAGCTGCCTTGCTTGATGCAGCACAAATTGAAGGCCAAAAAAGTGTCTCTTATTGGGAACAAGTTTATAAGCCAACAACTATCTTAGCTCCGATCAATGGTAAAGTGATTGTACGTTCATTAGAGCCAGGTCAAACGATAAACTCCAATACACCAGTATTGGTTCTTGCAGATAAACTAATAATTAAGGCTCAAGTAGATGAAACAGACATTGGAAAAGTCCAAAATGGTCAAAAAGTTAAAATATCACTTGATGCCTATCGAGACATTTTTTTTACTGGTAAAGTAGGTCATATTTCTTATGAATCAAAGATTGTAAATAATGTCACTATTTATGAAGTAAATATTATGCCTGACAATACTCCTTCTGTGTTTCGTTCAGGAATGAGTGCTTCATTAGAAATTATCAGAAAAGAAAAGAAGGATGTTTTCCTTTTACCAGAGAGATTAATAAATTACAAAAAGGATAAAACCTTTGTCTTAGTTAAAGAGACTGGGTCAGAGTTACCAGTTGCCAAGAAAGTAAAAACAGGAATTAGTTATAATGGAATGATAGAAATAGTTTCTGGACTTAACAAAGATTCTATTGTGGTTGAACAAATCACAAAACAAAAAGAAGCTTCTACAGTGAAAGGTTTTTTGCAAGGAAACAGAAATAGACCTGGACCTGGTGGAATGCATTAAGATTTAAATGATTGAACTAAAGAATATATCAAAAACTTATCAAAGTGGGAAAATTGCTTTTCAAGCATTAAAAAATGTAGACCTTAAAATAGAACAAGGCGAATTCGTAGCTATTATGGGTGCTTCAGGTTCAGGCAAGTCTACATTACTACATATACTTGGGTTTTTGGATCCTCCTGATGACGGTGAGTACTTATTTTTAGGGCAAAATGTTGCTAAGCTTAAAGAAGGAACAATAACAAAGCTTAGAAATAAAGTTGCTGGTTTTGTTTTTCAACAATTTCACCTTTTGCCAGGATTAAAAGCTTACGAAAACGTCAGTCTTCCACTAATATATGGCGGCAATCGAGACCTTAAACCAAAATCTCTTGAACAGTTAATTGCTGTAGGATTAAAAGATCGTGCAGAACATGTTCCAAATGAATTATCCGGTGGAGAAAGACAAAGAGTAGCGATTGCTAGAGCCTTAGTGAATGACCCTTTGGTGATTTTTGCAGACGAGCCAACAGGTAATCTTGATACTGCAAGTGAAAGCGAAATAATGAAGATAATGAATGGCTTACATGAAAAGGGTATTACGATAATCATGGTAACGCACGAAATGGAAATAGCTGAACATGCCCAAAGGATTATAACTATGAGAGATGGGAAAATAATATCAGATATCTCAAAAAATAAAAGTAAAGTAATTATTAAAATAATAAAGAATATTCAAAGCAATATTGCTGAGGATATTATCAATGAAAAAAAGAAACTATCACCTAACCAAGCAGAGTGGATAGATCATATCAAACAAGCCTTTAGGTCTATACGAGTTAATAAATTGAGATCCTTTCTCTCAATGCTAGGTATCCTGATAGGAGTTGCTGCAGTAATTGCTATGTTAGCTTTAGGAAAAGGAGCTACTAGTAGTATTGAAAAAGACCTTTCTAGACTTGGCTCAAATCTTTTAATAGTAATGCCAGGCAATAGAAGTGAAGGTGGAGTTTCTATGGGAACTGGGGCATCTAGTCGTTTTACAGAAGCAGATTTAGCAGTAATAAAAAACATTCCTTCTGTGAAAAGAGCATCAGGAGTTATTTCTGGTAAGGCACAAGTAGTTTATAGTAACAAAAACTGGAGAACTTCTATTTCTGGTACAGATGTCGACTATTCTCAAATGAGAGTTATTGAACCAAATATTGGAAGATATTTTAATGAAAAGGAACAACTTGCAAGAGAGAGAGTGGCTGTTATAGGTGCAACTATTGTCGATAAATTATATGGAACTGAAGATCCATTAGGAAAAAACATAAAAATTAATAAGGTGAATTTTAAAGTAGTAGGCATTTTGCCAAGTAAAGGTTTTTCAGGTGGTCGTGATGAAAATGATGTTATCTATATTCCACTAAGTACGGCCATGTATAGATTAATGGGTGAAAAGTATTTGAATCAAATACAAGTGGAAGTTGATAAAAAAGAAAACATAGAATCAACCAAACTAGAAGTAACTGATTTGATTAATCAATTACATAAATGGCAAGCTATCGATAATATGG
>JBAXBT010000197.1:0-3124 GCA_037141875.1 Candidatus Riflemargulisbacteria bacterium | reverse complement strand
TGTTGTGGTTAATCCATGCATCTCAAACATAAAAAACGCCATTACAAAAAAACTAATAACAGAAATAAAAAACATTAACTCGAAAAGCAAAAAGCCTTTTCGTTTCACCACAGCCTAACCCTTCCAGTAGAGGGGTCTACAGTTATCTTTCTGGATCTCTTCCCACTAGTCAACGTTATCGTTCTACCTTGCTCAGGCCTAATCTGTTCAGTAAAAGTTAAACTCTCTCCTTTAACCTTAATATGTTTAGGAACCAATCTTTCTTTTAAGACCGTATTATCCTCAAGGTCAATTATTTTGTATTTATCGCCTAACATTTCCCACTTAACTGACCTTCCATAAATTTCTGCTGTTGACTGAGCGTTCTTTAAATAATGCTGCAAAAGCTCAGTTTCATTATTGAGACTTATACTCAAAAGAACAGATTTATACACAAATAGTCCACCAGCAGTAATTATTGCTATTATTGCTATAGTTAAAAGTAATTCCGATAATGCTATTCCTTTTTTACATCCCATCTTCATAACAACGCACCTCCAAATAATACAAACAGATACCCAGAAAATAATAATGGAAAGAAAGGCAATCTGTTCTTCTTTAAAACCAAAGAAACAACGATTCCGATTAAAGAAGCAAAGAGAATAAGATTAAGTAATTTAGTAGGAGATAAAGTCATTCCCAATACAAAAAACACAAAATAATCACCAGAACCCATTGCTTGTTTCTTAACTATTACACCAACCAAATAAGCCACAATGGCAATAAATATAACAACGATTATTCCAGACATAACTCCTGTTATAAATTCTCCCTTTAATAAAACATACACCATTGAACAAAAAACCATAAAATATAAAAAAGGGTCATAAACTGTAAAATTTGTTGAATCGGTAAGAACGTTAAGCAAAAAACTCAAAATCAAAACATATTGAACCAATACCACTAAGGTAACTGTAAGGTCTTTAAAGAAATAGTAACTAAATACGCCAACAAATAGTTCTACTAAAAAATACTTAACCGGTATTTTTCGCTCACAATACCTACACTTGCCTCTCAAAATTAACCAACTAATCGCTGGAATAAGGTCATGCCAAGCTATCTTCTTACCACAAGCCGAACACGTTGAACGTGAAGCAAACAAAGGCCTATTGCCACTTGCCCTAAAGGCTAGACCGTTTAAAAAACTACCTAACGCCATCCCAATTAATATCCACATAAAACTCATATGCTCATTGTAATGCTTATTGCTAAACGAGAAAAGATGAATAAACCAAATATCTTTGATACAATAAATACATAAGATATCAACGTTATAATAAGTGTCTGTTGCAAAATTGTGATTTTTGTTATTTCGAGCGGCTTGTCAGGGCGTAGTTCTTAAACGAATCCTGAAGTCGAGAAATATTGGATGACGCAAGGATATGTTATAAAAAATTAAGGAGTTTCTAATATGAGTGATGCAAGCAAAATAAACAGCAAAGATTTCCTCCAAAAAATGGAAGACAAAAAACAAAAAGACACACTAAAAGATATTGAAGATAGCCTTAGCAAATTACAAAATATGGCACTAAGCCCAATTCAAGCAAAATATGAGGTTGCAAAACTAAACGCTATTGTTAAAGATGTTCAAATAAATACTGACATGAAAAGCCAAATAAGCGACACAATAAAAGAACTAGAGAAAAAGGTACCAGATATTCAGGAAATGCTTGATAAGGAACTTCTTAAAGCAATAGAAGAAACGCTACAAGGATTTACTGGAGAAGGCACATCAAACTCTTGGGCAAAAAACGATAACACAAATTTCTCAGCCTCAGATGAGTTTGACCCATACAAAATTGACGGGAAATCTACGCTAAGTACATTTCTTTAACTATTATTCTTTTTTTTCTAAATCATTAAGCTGAATAACCAAAGAAACTTCTTCTTTGCCTATCCCTAATAATTTGGCAATAAGGTCAGAATCCATTTCTAATTGTTTCATCTTAATTATTTTCTCGTTCTTGTTAAAAGCTTTATTGTTTAATACCAGTTTGACTTCATCCCGAATATCTTTGTCCAGCTGACTAAGGATCTTAAACAATTCTGCCATGCCAACACCTGAAAGATTTGTCTGAGGACTATTAACAGCAGCATGATCTTCTGCTTTTGCCGGACCAGATAGCTCTTCAGCTAATTTTTCTGCATCTGACTTAACTTTTACCTCGTCTGTCTTTTCGCTATCATTTTCTACGACTTTTTCTAATTCCTTCTTGTCTTCTGCTTGAATAATCTCTGGAATATTGTCTTCCTCCAAAACTTCCTCCAATGTATCAGCAAGACTAACTGTTTCTACTTGTATAAATTCTGCCATCATTGCCTCTATATCATCTTGCCCGCCATTGCTTTTTAATGCTTCTGTTTTAATTTTAATTTCTTCCTTTTCTTCTACCTCAGGAACAATATCAACATCATTAATATCTGGCAAAAGATCGGAGATATCATCTGCTATTTCTTCTGTTGTTTGCTTAACTTCCACTTCTATCTGTTTATCAGATTGCTGTGTTTCTGTTTTAGATAGTTCTGGCTCCTGTGCAACTGTCTCTAGAGTTACTTCTGGTTTATGTTGTTCTTTAATAGTTTTTATAGCGTTATCGGCAACATCTCCGGATACCTCCTTAAGCTCCTGTATTAAAACACTAACGGAATTCTCTATTTCCTCCATTCGTCCTGTTTTCTCTACCTCTTCATAATTACCTAAATGCTTACGTGTTTTACGATACATAAACAATAAATATATCCCTAATGCTAAATTAATAAATGTAACAACCCATATCCATTGGAATCCTTTTGCTTTTTTAATTCCTCCAGCTAGAGCTGACTCTAACCTTACTAGCCTCTTTTCCGTATCATCATTGAACATATCCTTAGCCTCTTCCGGTGCAGAAGTAACAATAACTGGAACAACGACCACCTTCTCTTCAGTTACAATTAAAGGAACTACTTGCTGCGGTTTTTTTACTTCAACCTTTGCCACAACAAGTTTCTTGGGAACTACTTGTACTACTTGATTTTGAGCTTCAACTACTTGCCCTGCTTTAGGCTTCGTTGCAAGTTTAATATTATTAATCCATTCAGACATCAA